>JAAYSO010000021.1 GCA_012523945.1 Bacillota bacterium | reverse complement strand
CTAATAAGCCAATTTCATCATAATGATGCAGCGTACGCACACTGATGCCGACCAGCTCGGCTACTTCCTTTACTTTCATCTTTACTGTCTCCCCTCGTTATCTACTATAAAGTATAACGCAACGTGAGAGTCAAGATGTAAAAAAATACCCTCGCGCTTTTCCGGAAAGGAAATCACAAGGGCAGAAGTCTGATTTATTCTTGTTTTACTGTTGCTTGCGAATTAAATTCTCCTTCAATAGGTGTGTTTTCGGCTTTGGGGGAACAGGCGGAAATTGCAAAAACCATGGCTATGATTATGAAAACGACCAGTATTCTTTTCATCCAATTCACCTCTGTTTAATATGCTATAAAAAATTCTTATGTTAATGCTTATCACATGTAGCATACTTTGTCAATATTTGCCTCAACTTGTCGCATAAGATATTTCTTTCACTTTTCTTGCCCTAAAAAAAGAAAGCCCAGTTTACTAACCGACAAAAAATAGCGTGATGCAAAAGTGCTCACGCTATTTTTTGTCACCTTAGAAAATTACTATTTTAGTAAGGGCAGAAGTTGCGACTCTTCTTTTTCAATTCTTTTTCTAAGGGCGTTAAAAAGGTTTTCCGTTTCGGAGATGAAACGAACAATATTTTCTTTAATGGCATTGGCCGAATTATATCTGGTTTTATAATTATTAAATACTTTCGTTATATCTTCCATTTCAGTAATAAACCTTTTTGTGGTGGCAGCAGAATTATCATCTGCCAACAATCTTGGATAGAGATGCTGATCTTCAGTATTGAGATGAATCATTAACTTCCCGGCAAGTGATCCTAACTTTAATGAAACTTGAAAGGCATTCTCTTGCAGATATGTAGGATCTAAAGAATCGTCAATCTCATCGATAAGGGCTAGGATATCTTCATGTTGGCGTTTAATCATCGCAGTGTTCATATTAACCCCTCCTTTAACTAGAGTATAAGGTTCAAGGGGCTAGAAGTATGTGATGCAGGTCACTGTAAGTATGTCAAAGTTGCTATAAATTGCCGGCAAATTAATTTGTAATAACATATTAATAATAACAAAAAAATATTATGGGGAAAAAGTTGTTTTGTCCAGCTTGCCTACTTCTATTGCCATTTCCACCACCAAAGCAAAATTCGACCGCCTCATTCTTTACAGTCGTTTGCCGAAAAATATATCCGGTTTACCTCTTCCGTTTGCGTCCGGCATAACCCCAATAATTTTATATCCCAGCTTTAAGTAAAATCCGGATTGATGTGTACCGGCAGTGAAACCGGCTATTTTTCCCGGCAGATCATCATACAAATCAACATTGGCAAGTGATGTTTCGCCGTCTCCTCTTTCATCATCCGCGCCTAGATATATTGTCAAGCCACCTCGCTTTTTCGCCTCTTCCTCAAGAGCAGTTACGATTGCTCTGCCTATACCTTGGTTTCGCTTATCACTACGAACAACCAGTGGATGTAGTTCAAAAACATTTCCGTTATAAATGGGAGCAAGTATACCGCCCCAACCGACCACAATTTCATTTTCAACTGCCGCAAGCAAGGTGTTTTCCGGAATCAGGAGCCCTTTTATTTCATCCAGAGCGTGTTGGAGTGTTGGCCAGGCAATTGGGATGCTATCAGTCAATATTTGTGCTGCCTGGGTTATCTGTGTTTTATCTAAACGAGTCATGTTTATAATTTTCATGAAACTTCTCCACTTCTTAATTTAGACGTGTAATTAATTTACCTTAATGATTTAATAACCATTGGCTGTTTAGAATTGCTAATTACTTTGTACCACAATTTTATCACGCAAATGTATATGTAAAAACCATTAATGATGATGGGTAAACATCATCCCGAAGGCGAAAGCAATGCCAATGATAAAAGCAAGTGTGGAATGCTTTTTCTCGTGTTCACTGGCTTCAGGCAGCAAATGCGAGGCTGAGACGTAAATCAAAACACCGGCAACAAAGCCAAGTGCATAGCCTAAAACATTATTACCAAGCTTTTGTATAAACGGATAGGCCAAAAAAGCACCGATAGGGGTTGTTAGTGCCGCTACCAGAAAAGCATAAATGCCTGCCTTTTTTGCACTTAATCCGCCTTTAAGCAACATCGAAAATGTGATAATTCCTTCAGCAAACTCATGAACTACTAAACCGACCCCTGTCATGATGCCAATAACCGTACTGATACTAAAGGTAACAGTATATATAACTCCATCTATCAGTGAATGAATAAGAATTCCTTCCACTGCCGTAATACCAAAAGCCAACTCGCGCTGTTTTGTCATATGCTTGATAATTTTATTGCTAAAAAACATAAAAACAAATCCCGCCAACGTGGCAAATCCCGCGTTAGGTGTTTTTTCCAACGCTTGCGGAAAAGTCATAATCAGCGGCGAAGAAATAAGGATTCCTGCAGCAAAGCACATACAATATTCTTTAAGTTTTTCCGCCCATTCACTTTTTTTACAAATGGCCCAAATACCAAAAGTGTTGACTAGCATTGCTCCTATGGCAAAAATTGAAATCCAGCCAAATGTACTGATTTCCCCCATTAGCATCATCCTTTTTTATTCTTATTCGTACTTTCATCCGTACCGGTCCTGACCACCCCGCAAGCTTAAGGGGGCGCCCCCCTTTATCAATACCTATCGCTTTCCCGCAGGAACAAATGAATTTACCGTTCTCCATAATCTTATTACTATAAAATTTTTTAATTCGGTTTTTATAGCATCGCAAAACCTCACCTTTACCAATTTTATCGTATTTCCAAAGTTTATTTTTACAGGATGCACATCTGATTACAAGCAAAATCAATCAGCCCTTTGATACTTGCTTCTTTCCTTAGTTTATTGAAATCTTAGCAGTATAGCAAGACAAACAAAAAATAAATTGTAGACCCAATAAATACAGCCTTTTGGGTTAGGGATGCCCAAGACAACACTCCGTTAGATCAGCCCCCATTTGGTTTAGATGGCAGTGGAGTATTCCGCATCTCAGAAATCCATTGTGACTGCATCGTTTTAATTTTATTAAATCCCGAGGATAATTACTCACCGTGGCGGGAATACGTTGTGAGATGTCAAGAAATAGTTGCTATGCGGGGAGGCCCTATCAATACAGGTATTTAACAACAAAACAATACTTTCACCAGGATAAGGTTTGGGGCAACCCCAAACCTTACTTATAATATAGGGATGGGCAGGTGTAGTGTCATCAGAATGCAAAAAAAACGGCAACAAATGAGTAAACACCTCCGCATTGGCGTTTTGTCCCCTTCTCTGGAATCTCCGCACATAGAAAATATCATCGATAATCTTGAAACAGAAGTAATTATTTTTACTCCCAGAGCCATAAACTGGCGCAACAAGAAAGTTTACGGCTATCTCTACAGTAAGGGCAGCCGGTCGAAAAAAGCATGTTCTTTTCCTGCCGTAGTGTACAATCGCTGTTATACTACGAAAAGGAAAACAGTAAGAAAAATTGCAAAACACATTGGCAAGAACAAAATTTTTAACTACACGACAAAGTTTGATAAATGGGAAGTATATCAAATTCTGCAGCAAAGCAGCTTAAAACACTACCTGCCCGCAACTTGGCTTTACCAAAAACAAAAAGTTTCATCACTGTTGGAAGAATACAAGGTCTTAATTCTTAAGCCCTCAAAGGGACATTTTGGCGAGAATGTCTACCGCCTGGAAAAAGCCGGACCGGAAAAATATTTACTATATGGAGGTTCAGAATGGCCAATTCTGCAGAGAGCAGACTATAATCATTTTTTGCTTGATATTGAGACAAAAACAGGTTCTGGGACCTTCATATTACAGCAGTTTATACCATTAGCCCATGTCCATCATTCTAATTTTGACTTGCGCCTGCTTTTACAAAAGAATGACCATGGTAAATGGACTGTTTCCGCTGCTATGAGCCGTATTTGTATGACTAATTTCTGGATCACAAATTTTTCTCCCCAAATACGCAAGGCAGTAGATGTGCTGCTGGAAGCAGGGTTTAAGGCTGATAGAATCATGGAGGAGTTGACTACTGTCAGCATTAAAACTGCAAAAATCCTGGACCGGTACCTGGGGCTATTGGGGGAAATCAGTGTAGATTTTGGGCTGGATGAAAGTGGAAAACCCTGGATTATTGAAGTAAACGGCATGCCCACCAAAAACCTGTTTTTGCATTTAGAAGATCCTGAACTGCAAAAGCGTATCAACCTCTTACCTTTCCAATACGCTCAATATTTAATAAAAAGGTAGATTTTGCAGGCCCCTCAACAAAAGAATTACACTTACCTAACATTAAAATATTTCTCTGACCAAGTTTCATCTCCTGTGCTAGCATCCCATTTTTGGAACTCACCGCTGTCAGCTTTTATTTCAAAGCTGTACTTAACACCGCGGTTAAAAGCTTCTCCCTGATAAATGGGTTCAGAATCATCCCACAGAAAATCTATTTTTTGTACAAAAGTATTTGGCTTGCCGGATTTCTCAACCACACTATTTGCAGCCTGCTCCATGGTAATCAGATTGGGCAGTGCCTGAGAGAACTTATCCCAGCTATTGTCATTTTCCACATCCCACTTTTTGAAGGAATTTGTTCTGGCATTTAATTCAAAGACTACCTTGTAACCGTCTTTCAAAGCTTCTCCTTTGTATAGTGGATTTTTTTCGTCATAATTGTATTCGATCTTCTGGATGATACCACCGAATTTTTTAAGTACTGCTTCTCTTGCTTCTGCAGCAGACATTCTTGAGGTTGCAGGCTGTTCTGTCTCGATGGGCGCTATTGAAGGTTGAGAGGGCTGTGAAGGTGCTGCTTGATAATCATCATCCTTTTCAATTTCAAAGGATAAGATCTCTCCACTAAGAGCATCAATTTCGTATTCATATTCCCTGCCATTAGCGTAGAACTCTATTTCATAGACCAACTTGCCGTCATCAGAATCCAATTCAGTTTCTAAATCCCTTGCTGCTGATGCATCTACCTTGGCATGGTTAAGGGCAATTTCAACTGCCTTTTCAATACCTATATAGGCCTTATCGCTGGCTTTGCCGACTGAAGAAATATTGGCAAGCTCAAGTTGCTTGGCTCCAATCAAAAGATTTAGCTCATTTATTGTAAGCTTATTTAGCTCCTCGAAGTCATAACTGGGATCTAACTCTACCAGCTGACTTATTACCTGTGCTCTGCCACGAGTAATCGCATTGGCTTCAGCCAGTACTTTAATACGCTCATCATCCGATACTGACTGACTCAAAATTGCACCTTCTATAGAGCTGGCACGTAGCAGGCTGCTGACCTCCTCCCTAAGCTTGGCTTGCAGAGCAGCGCCCCTTGCCGCATCCTTATTCTCAACACTGATGAGAATAGTGTTCTCTAGCTCATTAATATAGCCGTTTTTCAACATAGAGCCAATCAAGGCATTAACAGCCACCTCCAGATCAATATTTTTAAAATCCATGTTCCCAATCACTAATTGCCCTTCTTCGTTCAACGGTGTTGCCGCCAAAACCTTTTCATTTTTATTAACTTTTAACTCTAAACTGGGGTTGACATCAAAGGAAACAATGGCATCAACCATTCTTGCTCCGTATATACTGTAGCCTGTAGTACTTATGACAATTAACACAAACACTGCTGCCAACGCCCTCAATGAATTAAACCAGTTTTGTTTTCTCGTGTTTTTTGCTCGCATTTGTATCACATTTCCTTTCTGCTTTTCACAGTCAGAGAGAATGGCTTCAAGAACATCAGGAACACTATGTGTAACAGCTGTTCTGATTTTACCTTTAATTTCTGATTCCTTCATGTCACTCCTCCTTCCGTTAAGAGAACCCTCATTTTTTTTATAGCCCTATGATATTTTGAGAGTACAGTCGATAATGGCAGCGAAAGAAATTCGGCAACTTCCCGGTGCTTAAAGCCTGATACAGAGTGCAGAATAACGATTTGCCGTTCTTCAGCCGAGAGCTTTTCCAGACATGCCATAAGCACTATTCTGTCTTCGGGAGTTATGTTAGGATGCTTATCCCAAGATAAGTTCCATTCTTCCGGTGACAGCTCCACAGTTTTTTTACGCCGGCGCAACTTCATGAGACTTAAATTCCGGGTGATAGTCAAAATCCAAGCCATGGGCTTTCCCATACTTTTATATCCGCCGGCAGCAGCATAGATACGTAAATATGTGTCATGCAATACATCCTCTGCATCCTGCATGTTCTTTAATATAGACAAGGCAAAACCAAAAACCGCTGCACTTGTCAGATGATAGATTTCGGCTAGTGCCTCTCGATCATAGTTAGCTATTTGGGCAAGATAATAATCCAATCTCTCTGCATTTTTACTTTCTGTTGCTTCACCTGACATACTCATGGGCTATTCTCCTTTTACTATACTAATGCCCGGCAGAGTCGTTTTATTGCATTGCCAATTAATTTTCTTGCACTTTTATCTAACTTTGAAAACACCCCCCCGGACCTACGGTCCTGACCACCCCGCAAACTTAAGGTGCCTCCCCCTTCACAACACCCATCGGGTAGGATAGAAAGCAAATCATGTTGATATAATTCCCTGACCAATAAAAAAAACCCCAGCCAAGGGGTTCTTTAAATTTCTATATCATTTTTACATCTGTTTTCTCATGTGTTTTTTATTGTTTTTAATTTATAAAAACCGACGATATCTGCTAAAGCCCAACCAATAGGTATTGCCCACCATATGCCTCTAAGACCTATTGAGGGTACTGAGGAAAGCGTATAGGCTAAAATCACCCTTGTGCCAAGACTTATTATTGTTAAGATTATAGACACTTCAGGTTTCCCAATACCTCTATATAAGCCGTAGAACATGAACAGATATCCGATCAAACAATAAAAACTCGCCACAATATACAAATATTGAGTACCTATTTGCAGAATTTCCGTTTCACCGGCACTGATAAAAATGCTCATTAAAGGTTTGGCTAACAGTATAATTAGCACCGAAACCGTCACACCGTAAATTGTTATAATTTTTAGTGCAGTGCGAATTCCCTTTTGTATCCGGTCTCTTTCTTTGGCACCAAAATTTTGCGCGATAAAGATAGAAAAAGCGTTGCCTAATTCCTGCTCAGGCAAATAGGCAAAACTTTCAATTTTCACCACTGCGGCAAAGGCAGCCATGACTGCGACCCCAAAGCTGTTAACTAAACCCTGGATCATGAGGATACCAAAATTCATTACAGATTGTTGAATACTTGTCAGAAATGAATAATTACCTATCAATTTAACTATGTCCAGATCAAGTTTAAAATGCTTCCGCTGCAGGTGCATGATAGGTACTTTTTTAAAACAATAGACAGCCAAGGCTACGGCGGAAACTGCCTGGGCAATAATAGTGGCGTAGGCGGCACCACCCACCCCCATTTGCAAAGGAACAATAAAAATAATATCCAGGACAATATTAATTACGGTAGAGACAGCCAGAAAGATTAGCGGCAATACTGAATTGCCCATACTGCGTAAGATAGCCGCAAAATAGTTGTAACCTGAAGTAAAGATGATACCATAAAAGATTATCTGTAAATAAAGCTTTGTCTCTCTCCATATTTCTGGTGGTATTCTCAGAAAGATTAAAATCTCATCAATAAAAAAGAGAGCAAGAAAATTTATCACCACTGAAAGAGCTCCAATTAAGCAGAAAGAAACAAAGAAACTGTTTTTTAATTTATCAATTTCTTTTGCTCCGTAAAAAATTGAAAATACGGTGCCGCTACCCATACAAAACCCTAAAATTATGGAATTTAATAAAACCATCACGGCAAATGAACTGCCCACGGCCGCAAGGGCATTGGGGCCAATAAACCTGCCGACAATAATTGTATCTGTAACATTATATAATTGTTGAACCACATTCCCGGCAATCATAGGAAGCGCTAATTTTAACAAAACTTTAGTTTCATTTCCTACTGTCAAATCATAAGCTCTAGCCATTTTACCTGTCCTTAAAGTTGCTAAAAACTACTTTGCCCTTCCACCCTAACCATTAGGCAGAATTATACGGTATTATACCACATATTTTTATTGTTGTGCCTCAATTCAACATTTAGGATGTGGCAGTTTTTTATGGGGGACAACTCCTTCCTGGTATGGGCAAAATAGACATATTAGCAGCTTTAGGGTACGGAATGCGTTGCTAATGCCAAGGAAAAAACGTTCGGACCTAAAGTATGCGAAAATGAATCAGGAATTATTGGAGGAATTTGAGAAGTTAAACCATAAGAGTAGATTAAAGAAAATTGCAAGCAGAAAGGATGTACACTATGTATAATTGTGCGATTTGCACCTTAAAAGGCTGTACCAGAAGAGCCCTGGATGAATCTTTACCTGACTGTCCTAATAAAAATGATGCAATCCAGACAAAAGCAAAGGCACTCTACCAGGAAGAAGAAAACAAAAAAATAGCCTATAATGCATCTCTAGTTGAAGTCCAGGGATACGGAACCAAGACCAGAATAGAAGAAATCATCGATTTTGCTAAAAAATGCGGTTACCAAAGAATCGGTCTGGTCTTTTGCAAAGGCTTGTCTAAAGAAGCAAAAGTGGTCCACAATATTTTTACTTATCATGAATTAACGGTTGTATCCGTGCTTTGTAAAAATGGCGGCATTGAGAAGAAGTTTCTGGACCTGACTGAAGAAGATACACTTTCCGGAGATTGTAACGAAGTGATGTGCAATCCTATCGGCCAAGCACTTCTGCTTAATGAACAAAAGACGGACTTTAATGTCATCATGGGCTTATGTGTTGGACATGACACATTGGTCATGAAATATTTGGAGGCACCCATAACCACACTGGCCGTAAAAGACCGGGTTACCGGTCATAATCCCCTGGCAGCCATCTATCTTAGCGAAAGCTATTATAAAAAGCTTTTTACAGGAGTTTAATTAAAACATGCCTGCATTTATTTTACCCTACCTTCAACGCAAAAAGACAACTTTTGCGAATCTATTGAATTTATCCAAAAAAACCTATAGAATCTAGATTATAAAAAATAAATCAAAAGGAGGGTATTTATGTCAATCGTATGGACTCCTGACTTGTCGGTCGGTGTTGAACATATTGATGCCCAACACAAAGTTTGGTTTGAAAAAGCAAGTGAACTGTTTGAAGCCGGTAAACAACGGAAAGCAAAAGAATATATTAATACAATGATAGATTTTTTAGATGATTATACAAAGCAACACTTTAGCGATGAAGAAGCTTATATGGAGGAAATCAACTACCCTGAAATTGAAGCTCAAAAAAGAGCACATGCAAGCTTTATACAGGATCTTGCCAAATTAAAAAAGGACTACAATGAGTTCGGCGGTAATATTTTGGTTATCATTAATGCCAATAAAATGGTTATAGACTGGCTTTCTAATCATATAAGAGTAATGGACAAAAAAATAGGCGAATATGTAAAAAATTTAAAGTAAAAAAATGACACTAAACAATTGTAGGCTCAAATTCAGCCTCTAAGGCGAATTTGGGCCTACTTTTTATCACTAAAAACTTCTTCCAAATGTCTATCATAACCATTGCTTTGAATAAATATTCTTCCTCTTTTCCGTGGTGGCACT
>JAAYSO010000136.1 GCA_012523945.1 Bacillota bacterium | reverse complement strand
CGCTGCCTTAATGCTTTAGGAGAGCAGGCTGTTAATGCCGCTTTTGGCAAAGTCCTTTTGGAGGTTGCGCGCAATGTGGAAGGCGGCATGAATTTTTCTGAAGCTTTGCGGGCTTATCCGGAAGTTTTTTCCGCCCTTTATGTTGATATGATTAAAGCGGGAGAAGTGGGTGGCACTTTGGAAAGAGTGCTGCAGCGTTTGTCTGAGCAACTGGAAAGTGAAAAACAGCTGCGGGATAACGTGCGCTCCGCCATGTTCTATCCCACAATAGTATTAGTGTTTGCCGTTTTAGTGGTTATCGGCATGATGCTTTTTGTGGTTCCGGTTTTTCTGGGTTTTTATCCGGAAGGGACAGAGCTGCCGCTAATTACTTTAATTATTATTGGTTTAAGCAATTCCTTACGTGCTTATTGGTATTTATACTTTTTAGGACTGGGCTTACTGTTTTTAGCCGTGAAAACGTACCTGGCTACGGAGCAGGGTAAAATTATGCTGGATAAAATTAAATTTCATGCGCCGCTTTTTGGCAGTTTAGTGCAAAAAACAGTGATTGCCCGCTTTGCCAGGACTCTTGCTACTTTGCTGGCGGGAGGCATCCCTATTTTACAGGCTTTAGAGACGGCAGGTCCCGCCAGCGGCAGCAGTTTAATTGCCAACGCCGTGGAGGAGGCGGCGGAAAGGATACAGCAGGGGCAAAGTATTGCCCGGCCTTTGCAGGACAGCGGTCTTTTCCCGCCCATGGTGACATTAATGGTTGCTGTAGGTGAAGAAACAGGCGATCTGCCTGGTTTACTTAACAGAGTAGCTGATTTTTATGAAGCAGAAGTGGAGACCATGTCCAAAGGACTGACCAGTTTAATTGAACCGCTGATGCTCATTGGCGTCGGCGGGATTGTTGCCGTTATCGTTATAGCTATGTACTTGCCTATGTTTTCCGTTATTTCGCAAATCCAGTAGGTGCCAATGTATTTAGTGTGAGATTTTAAATATTGAACGGCATAGTGGGAGGCTTGTGATGAATTTTTTGCAAAGAAGTGTGGTAGGCCTGGAATTTGATGTGGGTTCGATCCGGGCGGTGGAGATAAAAGGTAAAAAAAATAACCTCCAGGTGGTGGCGGCCGGTGAAGTTTTTTTGCCGCCGGCTGCTTTCACCGACGGTCAGGTTAAAGATGTGCAAACTGTCTGTGCGGCATTGAAAAAACTATGGCGGGAAGCAAAAATCGGCAGCCGCCGGCTGGTGCTGGGATTTTTCAACCATGGTGTGCTGGTGCGCCTGATTAATTTTCCCAAAGTGCCCAGGGATAAGTTGGAAAGCGCTTTACACCTGCAGGCGGGAGAGTACTTGCCGGTGTCACCGGCAGAAATGGTGCTGGATTTTGCCGTGATAGGAGAAGCCACCGACTTTGAAGGGGATGTGTGGGAGATTCTGCTGGTGGCTGCCAGGAAAGAAGATTTAATGAATAATATTAATGTTTTGGAGCAGTGCAAGCTGGAGACTCAGGTAATAGACGCCACTCCTTTTGCCCTGCAAAGGGTATTGCCGGTGGACAAGCTCATGGGTACCACCATAATTGTGAACCTGGCCATGGGTGTCAGCAGTATGGTGCTTGTTGTAGACGGCATGTTACGTCTTGCCCGGGTGCTTCCCGTAGCTTTGGAGCAGTACTTGAGCCAAGTGGAAATGGACGCTTTGGCCCCGGCGAGTGCAGAAACCGTCCGCCTGGCTGCCGCCGGAGCGGAGTCCGGTACAGTGGACAATGAAGTTTTTCAGTCCTGGGCCGGCAGTATTGCCAAGGAAATTCGTACAGCCATTAGTTTTTTTGCGCGGCAACACGGGTTGCAGCATGTGGACAGGATTATTTTAAGCGGTATAGGCGCCGGTGTGTCCGGCATTACTACATATCTGCTGGATGAATTGGGTATAACGGTGGAAACAGTGGACCCCACGGCGCTTTTAAAGATTAAAGAAAAGATTAAACTGGATTTAAAACGGCCGGAATTTGCTGCCGGTGTTGGCTTGGCACTACGCGGGCTGGAGGTGTAGCTGGTGCATCAAATTAACTTGCTGCCTGCAGAAATACTAATTGCACGCAGACAGAAAGCTTTGCGTTCCCGTATGATTACTTTAGGAATAATTGCAGCTATTGTTTTTATTTTTGGCATTGGTACCTTTTGGTTTTTAACAGAGTACACTTTTAAACAGATTGATACCGTCCGGCAGGTAAGGCAGGTTGTGGCCCAAGAGGCAGAATTGTATAAGCCGGTTCAGCAGTTAAATCACGAAGTTAAAAAACGTACGGAAATTTTGCAAACTGCCCTGGGCACGGAACTGAACTGGCGCCGGCTGCTTTTGCTTTTAAGCGACAGGATTCCTGACAATGTGTGGCTGACGGGTGCGCAAATCAGGTTTGACGGTAAAACGGCAGCCATGACTTTACAGGGAATGGCTGCCAACCATCCGGCTACGGCAGCTTGGGCGGCTGCGTTGCAGGCGGCGGCGGAAATAGACGAGGTGCAGATTAACTATTCCGTGGAAGAAATGATGAGTACCGGTGAAAATGAGGTAAGAAAAATGGTGCGTTTTGAAATCTCGGCTTTGATGGCGGTTGAAACGGCTGAAGAGCTGCAG
Organism: Bacillota bacterium; assembly: GCA_012523945.1. Classification (GTDB taxonomy): domain Bacteria; phylum Bacillota; class Dethiobacteria; order Dethiobacterales; family Dethiobacteraceae; genus JAAYSO01. The sequence continues at coordinate 15,423 of JAAYSO010000136.1, read as the reverse complement.
TAGAGGTGAAGTGAGTGAATCAAAAGCAGGGTTTGTGGCTAACAGTGCTATTACTTGTTTTAATCGTGGCCGGATTAGTTTTATGTTTTCTGCAATTGAAAAAATTTACTGTGGCGCAGGGGCAACTGCAGGAAGAAGAAGATTTACTGGCCCAGGAAGAAACAAAGTTATCAGCTTTAAAGTTACTACAACAAAGAGCAGGTGAGTGGGAAAAAGAGCAGGAAATCTTATTGTTACAACTGCCCTTTACTGCCAAGGAAGAACAATTTCTGCTGGATATGCAGGCGGCTGCTGATTTAGCCGGCATGGACTTGCTGCAGGTCCGTTTTGCCGAACGGATGGAAAGGGAGGAGTATACGGAAATGCCCCTGGAGATGACTTTGACCGGTACCTATTACCAGCTGCTTGATTTCTTTGCCTACCTGGAGGCTTATGAAAGGGCAGTGCGCATACATGAGTTGGACCTGGATAAGGGGTCGGAAGACACAGAGCTTACGGTAATCTTAAATCTCAGTATTTTTTCTGCGCCGGAATAGAGGATGTTTATGAAACGTTTACTTGTTTTAAGCTTGATTTTACTGGTAATAGTGGCGGGCTGCAGCAGGCAGGGCACAGGTTTCACCCGACAAGCCCAAGTGCAGGTACCGCAAACAGAACAGTTTTCCCAGGAAGAAGTAAAGCCGGAGATACTTCCTGTCATAGAAGTGTATCAACCGGAAAGGGACCCCTTTGCTCCCGGTGAAGCTGTAGCAGCAGGGGAAAAGAAGCCGGTTGCAGCCGGACACACACAAAAGAAAAGAGACCCCTTTCGCCCCAAGAGTTTTGCGGCTGAAACCGTGGAGACGGAATGGGAAGCTGCCGGGGAAGTAACGGTTGAAAATGTACAAGAGGATATAAACTTACCGGTTTTAGAGGGTCTGGTGCTGGAGCTTTCCGCGTTAGATCGTTGCTGGCTTGATGTTTTTGTGGACGGCCAAAGAGTTTTGCGCACTAATGTTCCGGCCAGGGAGTATTTACACTGGCAGGGCAAGCAGGTGGAACTGGCCCAAGTGGGACGCGCCTGGGCTGTGCAAGTGACAGTAAACGGGCAGGAGCTGGGACTTTTAGAAAACTTGGTTGCACAGCTGGAAAACGGCTTTACTGTTCCCGGAGTGGAAATTACTTTGGAGCGCAAGTATCCGGGCGGGGTTTTGGTGGGTCTACGCTTTAGTGTGCAGGAGTAGGAGTGGGTAGAAATGAAGTACAATATTATGCAGGATCTTCTAGGGAAACGTTTGGTGGAGGAGGGCCTAATAACCCAGGAACAGCTGGAATTTGCTTTGGAACAGAAAGAAGCCCAAAAAGATCAAACTCCCTTAGGCAAGTTTTTAGTCAATTTAGGTTACTGTACCGAAGAAGACGTGGCACGGGTAATTGCCAAACGTGCCGGCGTGCCTTTTTTGCGCCTGTCAGAGTACCCCATTAATGCGGCTGCCGTAGCTTTGCTGGCGCCGGAGAATGCTAAGCGCTACAAAGCCTTACCCATTGACTTTACTGAAGACGGGCGGTTGATGGTGGCTATGGAGCAGCCCCTGGATATTATGATTTTAGACGATTTGCGGGTTTTGACCGGATATAATATCCAGGCTGTAGTGGTTACAGACAGTGAATTGGAAGTGGCCATAAAAAATTACGGGCAAAAAAGTGTCAGTGTGGAACAGGCATTGGTGGAAGATTTGACGGCGGAGACTGAAGAGGCGGAAACTTTTACCGCCGATGAGGAATCCGATAAACCGGCCGTCCAGCTGGCCAATATAATTTTGTCGCAGGCGGTCAGTGCCAAAGCCAGTGATGTACATATTGAAGTTTATGAAAAGTCAATGCGTGTACGTTTTCGTATTGACGGTGTGCTGCATGATGTCATGAATCCGCCGCGGCAGCTGCACGGTTCTCTAGTTTCCCGCTTTAAAATTATGTCCAGCTTAAATATTGCTGAAAGGCGTGTGCCCCAGGACGGGCGGATGACTGTAAAGGTGGAAGGCAAGACTGTTGATATCCGTGTGGCTACCATGCCGACTGTTTTTGGCGAAAGAGTGACCTTGCGCCTTCTGGAGCAAACAGAGCGCACCATCACTTTGGAGGAACTGGGTGTGGCACCGGAGATACTGGCGCAATATAAAAAAATGATTAATATGCCGTACGGTTTTATCCCGGTGACGGGCCCTACCGGCAGCGGTAAGAGCACCACTTTATATGCCAGCCTGGCGGCGGTGGACAGGAAAGCAAAAAATGTCATTACCATTGAAGATCCGGTGGAATACCGCATTGACGGTGTAAACCAGATCCAGATTAACACCAAGGCAGGTCTGACCTTTGCCGCCGGTTTGCGTTCCATTTTGCGCAGTGACCCTGATATTGTGATGGTGGGGGAAATCAGGGACCGGGAAACGGCACGCATTGCCATTGAAGCGGCGCTGACGGGTCACTTGGTTTTTACTACTTTGCATACCAATGATGCGGCCGGTGCCCTTAGCCGCCTGACGGAAATGGGCGTGGAACCGTATTTAACGGCTTCTTCGGTTATTGGGATTATGGCGCAGCGGCTGGCGCGGCTGCTTTGTCCCTACTGCAAGGAAGAATATTACCTGGGCCGGGAGACGGTTGCAACGATCGAGGGCTTTCCTTTAACTGGCGATGATGAGCAAATTCGCTTATTCAGGGCACACAGCGGCGGCTGTATGCATTGCAGCCATACCGGTTATTCAGGCCGGATCGGTATATATGAGCTTTTAACCGTTACTGAAGGTATACAAAAAATGGCCCTGGAACGACGGTCTGCGGCGGAAATTAAAAGACTGGCCGTTTCCGAGGGGATGATTACTTTGCGGCAGGACGGCCTGCGTAAAGTTAAACAAGGTTTAACATCAATTGAAGAAGTATTGAGGGTTGTAGTATGAAAGTTTTTAATCTGGAAGAAATTTTACGACTGGCAGTGGAACGTAATTGTTCCGATGTCCACCTGGTGGTGGGCAAACCGCCCACAATTCGGGTCAACGGCGAATTATTACCGTTGGATCTGCCTGTGCTGGAGCAAAAGGATATTAAAGAAATCCTTTTCGGTATTTTAAGTGAAAAGCAGAAAGAAGAACTCTTACAAAACTGGCATCTTGATTTTTCCTATTCTGTTTCCGGGTTGAGTCGTTTTCGCGGCAGTGCCCTGGTACAACGCGGCTCCTTTGATGTAGTTTTGCGCACTGTGCCTTGGGTAATTCCCAGCCTTGAAGAATTGGGGTTGCCGGAAATTATCAAGGATTTTGCCAAGCTCCCGCGTGGCTTGGTGCTGGTGACCGGGCCTACAGGCAGCGGTAAAAGTACCACCCTGGCCGCCATTATTGATTTGGTAAACCGGGAAAGAGGCGTAAATATTATTACCATTGAAAACCCAATTGAATTTTTGCACAGCCATAAAAAATCCATTGTCAGGCAGCGTGAAGTAGGCAGTGACACTCACACTTTTGCCGATGCCCTGCGGCATATACTGCGCCATGACCCGGATGTAATCCTCATTGGGGAGATGCGTGATCTGGAGAGTATCTCCATTGCTTTAACGGCGGCAGAAACGGGACATTTAGTCTTTTCTACGCTGCATACCCAAACGGCTCCCCTGGCGGTCCATCGCATTATTGATGTTTTCCCGGAAGCGGCGCGCAACTATGTGCGCCAGCAGCTGTCCGACTCGCTAAAAGGTATTATCTCCCAGCAGCTGGTGCCCCGGGCTGACGGCAGTGGCCGGGTGGCGGCAGTGGAGGTGCTGGTGAATACCCCGGCAGTGGGCAACATGATCCGGGAAGGCAATGAGCACCAGCTTTATACTGCCATGCAGACGGGCCGTAGTTTTGGTATGCAGACTATGGACAGTGCCCTGGCCGAGCTCTACCGGCAAGGGTTAATTACCAGAAAAGATGCTTTAACCCGGGCTGTTAACCGGGGTGAATTGGAAAGGGTCCTACGCTAATGTTTTTTACGGTTGCCGCCTTTATTTTCGGTTTATTGGTGGGGTCTTTTTTAAACGTCTGTATTTACCGTTTACCCCGTGGACAGTCCATTGTGGCGCCGCCTTCACACTGTCCGGCCTGCGGCAAAACTTTAACTTTTATTGAGTTAATACCGGTCATCAGTTTTTTGTGGCAGCGCGGTCGCTGTCGCCGTTGTAAAACAAAGATTTCCTGGCGCTATCTTTGTCTTGAGCTTTTGACAGGATTGCTCTTTGTGATTTTGTACAGGCATTTTGGCTGGCCTGATGTCCTATGGCAGGCGGCTTTCTACAGTGTTCTAGTGGTAATCTTTTTTATTGATCTGGACTACCGGCTGATTCCTAATCCTCTTGTACTGGTTCTTTTGCTCCTGACTGTAGCAGTACAGTTTATTGTACGCCCAAACTCCCTTGTTGAGGCCCTGGCGGGTGGTGTTTTGGGGGGCGGCTTGTTCTTGCTTTTGGCTGTCCTGAGTAAAGGCGGTATGGGCGGCGGTGATATTAAGCTGATGGCTGTGCTGGGCTTGTGGTTTGGCTGGCAGCAAGCTCTTTTGCTCATCTTTTTGGCGTTTTTAAGCGGCGGGAGCTTGGCTCTGTTGCTATTATTTTTGAAAAAAAAGAAACGTAAAGATGCGGTTCCTTTCGGACCTTTTCTGGTGTTATCTGCTTTAATTGTCAGCATGTGGGGGGAGCAGATTATTGCCTGGTATTTACGTTTCAGCGGTCTTTCCTAAGTACAGAAAAATGTTTGGCATGGCACCGGAGAGCGGTGCTTTTTTGTTTATGTTGTGGGAAAGAGTGGTGAAAATGAAAAAGGAAAGTGGGTTTTTATTGGTGGAGCTGTTGGTGACGTTGGCTTTACTGGTTTTATTGGTACCACCGCTTTTGGGGTTGATGCAGCTAGGCATTAACATGCTTTACCGGGCTAAACGGCAGACAAAAGCATTATACTTGGCGGTGGAATGTCTGGAAAACCTGCGGACACAACATCTTTGTACTTTGGAGAGTACCGGTGACGGACCGGTGGCTGATTTTCCTGAATATTTTTCTGAGGTACAGGTAAAAGAGCTGGAGCAAAGCCAAAGTAACTTGCCACTTAAGGAAATTTGCGTGCAGGTGCGCGCTGAATCCGGTCCCAGTATCCGGTTGGTTACCTGGCAAACCTGGAGGTGAAAAAATGGGACTAAAGGTTTTACTTTAGTGGAAATGTTGATAGCATCTGCTTTGTTTGTGGTAGTACTGGCGGTGGTGCTTCCTTTCTTCCCGCTGGGCGAAAGAAGCTGGGAGACGGAGGCGGCAAAGGTGGAACTACAGCAACATGGGCGGATTGCCATGGAAGAAATACAACATGAATTGCTTTATGCTTACCAGGTTTCCTGTGACCCGGCCAAGGGCATCATTACATACTACAAGAAAATAAGCGGCAATTTAAAACGTTATCGTATTTATTTATGGGGGCAGCAACTGCTTTTGGATTTGCCGGAAGGTACGGCTGTGCCTTTGGCAAGTTATGTGGATAGTTTTTCGTTGGCGCCCGCCGGGAAATTGCAAGCCGGTCAGGCTGTAATTGTTCTGCTTACCTTTTCTTTGGCAGAAGAGCAGATCACATTTCGCAGCAGCATTATGCCCAAAAATCTGGCGGTAGAAGTATGAAGAGAGATTGCCGCGGGGCCACTTTAATTTGGTTAATGTTTATCGTTTTGTTATTCCTGCTGCTGGGTGGTACGCTCATTTCCCTTGCTTATTCAGATTGGCGTGTCAGCCGCCACCTATGGGCGGCTACGCAGGCACGTTACGCGGCGGAAGCAGGAATTGAACTGGCTTTATCAGCTTTAGGGCCGGTTTATTTACAGCTTGATACAGAATGGAGTTATCTGCATACCGGCGAACCGGAGTTTACCGTCCGGGCCCTGCGCCTGGATGAACGTACATTAAAGATTAAAGCTACAGGCATGGCCGGGGGGATCACGGAAACTATGGAAGTTTTGGCCTCCTGGCGCCCCCTGGGCCGACAGGGAATCAGGGGGCGGAAAGTAACTCTCAACGGTGTAACTGTACATGGTCATGTTTTATGTGAACAAATAACTTTCAATGCCGAACGCAGCCGGGTTTACGGCACTTTATCTGCACGGCACATTTACGGCGGCGGGGAGGAGGTTTTTGGCCACCGCTGTCAGGAAGGAATGCCGTACAAATCAGCAGTAAATTTTCTGCACCTGGCAGAGCAGGCTCAGCGTGAAGGCTGGGAAATAATTGTGGCGGAAGAGGAAGCTTACCTGGTTAAGGCATTGCCGGATGTGCCTCTACTAGTCTTTGGCGATGCAGAAATGCAGTTGGAACAGACTGCAGTGGGAGTTTTAGTTGCTTTAGGAGATGTTTACATCAAGGAATGGGCTGCCGGCAGTCAGATTGTGATGCTGGCGGCGGGGGATCTTTACTTACCCTACAGCGGTGGTGTGTGGACAGGCAGTCTATTTGCCTACAGCGGTCAAAAAATTGTGCGGGAAGGGCAGCAGCCATTAAGCCTGGCAGGTTCGCTAATGGCTTCAGAACTTGTCCTGGAAAGGCTGGAAATAGTTTATGATGATGAAGCAGTGTTTGCTGTTTTAGCTTATCTGCCGGAATCGCTTTTAACACTGCAGCCTGGCTTTGATTTGGAATGGCTGGATGTAGAGCCACGGAGGTGAAGCGGTGAGGGAAAAAGGTTTTACTCTCCTGGAAGTACTGGCGGTAGTTTTTGTTTTAGGCTTACTGACGGTAACTGCCTTTACTGCCGTGCACAGTTTAAACCGGGGGCAACTGAAAACTTCTGCCCAGCTTTTGGCCAATCATATCCGGGAGGCAAGACTTACGGCCATGACCAACGGCGTTACTTGTACGCTGACTTTTTATGAGTTGGGCGGACGCTACCGGTTAGATTTACCTGACGGTACCAGGTATATTAAACTCCCGGAGGGAGTAAGGTTTGCCGCCAATAATTTTCCCCAGGTGGACAGAAGACCTACACTGCGCTTCCGTTATACAGGCGCTCCCAACCGGGGCGGTCATGTCACCCTAAAAGATGAATCGGGTGCCGGCATTTCCATTATCGTTACGCCGGTGACCGGCCGGGTGCGCCTGGAGCACATTTTGCCCTAAAATTCCATCTTTTTTGCAGGGGAAGCACTGCTTGTGTCGAAAAGAGTAAGACGGCAGCTTCACTGGGAGGAGGTAGCAAAATGAAAAGTATAGCTAAAAAGAATGTGGTTTTAATTGGTTTTATGGGCACAGGTAAAACTGAAGTGGGTAAACTTTTGGCTACGGCACTTAACAGGCATTTGGTCGACACAGATGCGCAAATCGAAGCAGAAGAAGGCAGGACGATTAATGAAATATTTGCCTCTGACGGTGAAGTTTATTTTCGCCGCAAGGAAGCAGAAGTAATTGCTGCTTTGTGTAAGCAAACCGGACTTGTACTTTCCACCGGCGGCGGCTGTGTCATTAATCCGGAAAATGTGCGCAACCTGCGGGATAACGGTTGTGTCATCTGGCTGGATGCTACCATGGAGGAATTGAAGCGGCGTCTGGCAGGCGACAGTAAACGTCCCTTATTGGCGCAAAATAAAGATTTTACCGCCCTTTACCGGCAGCGGGAAGAACTCTACCGTAAGGCGGCCCATGTGCGTGTAGATACAACCGGGAAAGCGCCTTTGGTTGTCAGTGAAGAAATTATTGCTTTCCTGAAAAAAGAGGTGTAATTGCATTTTCTCCGGTGGAGGATTTTTTTACCGGAAAAGCGAAATACTATGCTTAAACGGCAGGAAATATAAGCGGCAGGGAGAGAGGGTATGAAAAAATTAAAAGCTTTACGTCAACAGCTCAAAACGCAAAATTTAGAAGCAGCATTAATTACTAATCCTGTTAATGTGGCCTATCTTAGCGGTTTTGTAGGCACAGCCGGCTTTTTAGTGATAACGGAAAAAGCAGCTGCGTTATTTACTGATTTCCGCTATTTGGAACAGGCACAACAGCAAGCTCCTGCCTTTGAAATTATAGATGTGGCAGGAAAGCAGTGGGAGAAAGTAAATGAATTCCTTACCGGGCATCGCGTGCAAACTATAGCGGTGGAAAAAGACCATCTGACAGTGCATACATACGATGAAATCACCCGCATTTGTAGCGGGATTGAGCTGCAAAAACCGGCTTCACCGGTGGAGGTATTGCGCCGCATTAAAAGCCGGGAAGAAATTGAAAGTATTAAGAAGGCACAAGCCCTCACTGATGCAGCTTTTACTTATATTCTTGATTTGGTGCGTCCCGGGGTAAGTGAGCGGGAGTTGGCACTGGAACTGGAGTTTTATTTACGCAGGCAAGGTGCCAGTGGTCTTTCTTTTACCATGATTGTGGCTTCCGGCCCGCGCTCTGCTTTGCCGCACGGAACTGCTTCCGAAAAAGTTTTGACGGTAGGCGATGCTGTAGTGTTTGATTTTGGCTGCGTAGTGGATGGGTATTGCTCCGATATGACGCGGACAGTTTTTGTCGGGAGCGTCACGGACAAGCAGCGCCAAGTTTATGAAGCAGTTTTAGCGGCACAGGAAAAAGCTTTATCCGTGTTGCGCGCCGGGCTCACCGGCCGCCAGGCCGATGCTGCAGCCCGTGATGTTTTAACGGAACTCGGGTTTGCCGGGTATTTCGGTCACGGCCTTGGGCATGGAGTGGGGCGTGAAATCCATGAAGCCCCGCGCTTATCGCCCCTGTCTGAGGATATCCTGGAAAGCGGCATGGTGGTTACAGTGGAACCGGGTGTATACCTGCCCGGTGAATTTGGAGTCCGTATTGAGGATATGGTTGTTATTGGTGAAGACGGCATAGAAAACCTGACAAAAAGTACTAAGGAATTATACTGCTTATAAAATGGAGGGACGAAAATGATTTCAACAAGTGATTTTCGCACCGGATTAACAATTGAACTGGACGGGGAAGTATATATTATAGTTGATTTCCAGCACGTTAAGCCTGGTAAAGGTTCCGCTTTTGTCCGTACAAAACTGAAAAACGCCAAAACAGGTGCCACCACGGAACGTACTTTCAGAGCCGGAGAAAAAGTAGAGCAGGCTATGGTGGAACGCCGGGAAATGCAGTATCTTTATAATTCAGGTGACGAATACTATGTGATGGATAATGAAACATATGAGCAGATTGCTTTAACAAAAGACCAGTTGGGCGACAATATCAAGTATATGAAGGAAAATATGGATATTACCGTTTTAATGTACCAGGGCAAAGTTTTCGGCGTGGAATTGCCTTACTTTGTGGAACTGATTGTAGCTGAGACAGAGCCCGGCATTAAAGGAGATACGGCCTCGGGCGGGTCTAAACCGGCAACTTTAGAGACCGGATTAGTTGTACAAGTACCGTTTTTCATTAATGCCGGAGATGTGCTCCGCATTGACACACGTACAGGCGAATATATTGAGCGGGTTTAATTACAAACCATATTAAGGAGGTAAATCCTATGCATGACCTAAAATCACGAGTGGCTTATTTAAAAGGCCTGACAGAAGGTCTCGGTTTAGACGATGACAGCCGTGAAGGCAAACTTTTCCGGCATATTATTGACGTCATTGATGAATTGGCGGAGGCTGTGATCATGCTGCAGGAAGATTATGCCGATTTGGCGGATTATGCCGAGGCCATTGATGAGGATCTCAATGATCTGGAAGATGACTACTATGAATTTGACGATGAATTTGAAGAGGACGAAGATGTGTTTTCCATTGAGTGTCCCGACTGCCATGAACTTGTCTATATAGATGATGAAATGCTTGAAGATGATGATGTAGTTGAAATTTTGTGCCCCAACTGTGAGCGTGTGGTTTTTGTCAATGATCATGAGGACTTTGAGGAATATGATGATTTTGAGGAGTACAAGGAAGAAGCGGAAGAAATTTAGACTGTAAATAAAGCAGACTATCCTTGAGGACTGAAACGCAAAAATCGTTTCAGTCCTTTTTTCATTTCTCGCCGCGTCTTTCTGTTCTTCTTGTCATAGATTACGGCATGTCCCCATATGTATGTAATGGTGAAGCATGATGGTAAAAGACTGGCGCAAACATATACTGCCTTTTTTACCGCCGCCCGTACAAAGCATCTTGACCGCTCTGGAACCGGCTGCAGTTTGCCGGGTGGAGGAAATCAGGCTGCGGGCAGGACAGCCGTTAATACTGGAGACAAATGAAGGGGAAATCTTTCTGGGACCGGAAGGTTTGGTGGCGGATCCCGGGCCGGCTTACCGGGTGACAAGGGAAGATTTACATCAAATTTTACTGCAGATGACGGAGTTTTCTCTCTATGCCCGGGATGAAGAATTAAAACGCGGTTATCTGGCTTTACCGGGCGGCCACCGTGCCGGTTTTGCCGGTAGGGTGGTGCTGGAGCAGGGACAGGTGAAACTGTTGCGCGACCTTAACAGTATTAATCTCAGGCTTGCCCGGGAAGTCAAAGGGGCTGCCCTGGGGCTTTTGCCGCATGTCTACTGCCGGGAAAAAAAAAGAGTGCGACATACTTTAATTGTGTCGGCACCACAGGCCGGCAAGACTACTATGCTGCGTGATTTGGCCAGGCTTTTATCGGATGGTGATGAAAGAAGCGGCCGGCCCGGCTTTAAAGTGGGCATTGTGGATGAACGGTCAGAACTTGCCGGGTGTTACCAGGGAAAGCCGCAATTGGATGTGGGCATGAGGACAGATGTTTTAGACGGCTGCCCCAAAGCGGAAGGGATGATGATGCTGGTACGTTCCATGTCGCCGCAAGTTGTGGTGACAGATGAGCTTGGCCGTCCCGAAGACGTGCAGGCGGTGGAAGAAGTTGTCAATACCGGGGCCAGTGTGTTAACTACAGCTCATGCTTATAATGTACGGGAACTCATAAGAAGACCAAGTTTGGCATATTTATTGGAGAACGGTTTGTTTGAACGGGTAATAATTCTTTCAAGACGTCAGGGGCCGGGAACAATCGAAATGACTTATGCCGGAACTTCACTGGCCGAGTGGCTGCAGACGGAGGAAGGAAATGTTTGTTAAATGTATAGGTGCTCTTTGTATTCTTAGTGCTTCAATGTGGTGGAGCAATTTGCAAATTGCGAAACTAAAGGCGCGTGTGCAACAATTGGAAGCATTTCGCCTGGGGTTACGCTTGTTAGCGGCGGAGGTGGGTTATACGGCGACACCGCTACCGCGCGCCCTGGGTCAAGTGGCCAAGCAAACAGAAGCGGAAGGAGTCAGCGCTTTTTTTCACGTCGTAAGCCACAATTTGCAGGAAGAAAAATTTTCTGATGCAGCCGCTGCCTGGCTGGCAGCAGTGGAGACAATGCGGGGACGGCTGCAGCTGGAGGCAAAAGACTGGATGGTGCTTTCGCGGGCTGCCGCCGGCTTGGGGGGATTGGGACGTGATGATCAGCTGAAACAGTTGGCAGCGACAGAAGCACTACTGGCCGCCCATGCCGCCGAAGCGGCGGCGAATTTTACCGGTAGTGAAAAAATGTGGCGCTATTTGGGGGTATTGTCGGGTATGGCTGTAGTAATCCTGCTGCTCTAGCCTAAAGACCAAAAGGGAGAGGAATGGCATGAATAGTTTTAATGTGGATTTGATCTTTCGCATTGCCGGTATCGGCATTTTTATTTCCGTACTAAATATTGTTTTGAAACAGGCGGGAAAAGAGGAGCAGGCACAAATGCTGACGCTGGGCGGTGTTGTGATCGTGCTTTTAATGGTGATCCAGTTAATAAATGAGTTGTTTTCCAGCATTAAAACTATTTTTAATTTGTACTAGCCGGCAAAGGGCCCCAGAGAAAGGAAGAAGCTTGTGGAAGTCATCCAGATTGTAGCGTTTGCATTGATTGCAGCCTTTTTGGCCATGGTTCTGCGCGAGCACAAACCTATTTATGCCGTCATGATTGCAATCGCAGCCGGCATTATTATTTTTCTGCGCGTAATCGCCTATTTAACTACCGTACTGGATTATTTGCTTGAATTAACCCTGCAGGCAAATATCTCTTTAGTTTATTTAAATACTTTGTTAAAGATAGTGGGCATTGCTTATATTGCCGAGTTTGGGGCACAGATCTGCCGCGATGCCAATGAAGGAGTGATTGCGGCAAAAGTGGAGTTTGCCGGTAAAATTTTAATTTTAATGATGGCCATGCCGCTTTTGCTGGCTGTATTGGAGACTATTTTAAAATTTGTCCCGTAGGTGGTTTATGAAAAAATTTTGTGCTTTCCTGATAGTTTTGCTGTTAATGCTGTTGACGGCGGAGCCTGCAGGTGCGGAGACTGCTGAAGAGTTGGTGAAGCAGCAGCTGGAGCGGATTGATCTGGAAGAAATTGAGGTGTTTTGGGAAAAAATACAGGAAGAAAGCAGGGAATACTTACCTGAAATAACCTGGCAAAATATTCTTACCTGGTTCCGCCCCCAGGAGGGACAGGGGTTATCTTTAGGTGAGATTTTAAAAGGTTTATGGCGCTTCCTCTGGCGGGAACTATATCTAAATCTCAACTTACTGGCAAAATTACTTTTTCTGGCGGTGGTGGCGGCGCTTTTAAAAAATTTGGAAAAAGCTTTTGCCAATGACAGTATTGCTAACTTAACACAAAGTGTTGTCTATCTTGTTTTGGTGACAATTGCCATGCAGAGTTTCGCCGTTGCCGTGGGGTTGGGCAGAAGAGCCATTGACACCATGGTGGAATTAATTTTAGCTTTAATACCGTTGCTTTTAGCTTTGCTGGCCAGCTTGGGCAGTTTGGCCTCAGCCGCCATATTTCGGCCTATACTAGTTTTTGCCGTCAATTTCTTTGCCGCCTTGACACGGGACACCATTTTTCCGTTAATTTTTTTAACCACCATTCTTTCCATCGTTAATTATTTTTCACCCCGGGTTACAGTGAGTAAACTGGCCGATTTGTTTAAAAACATTTCCGTCTGGGCCATGGGGTTAACCATGACAATCTTTACCGGGCTTTTATCCATTTACGGTGTAGCTTCCTCGGTGGGTGATGCCATTAGTATTCGTACAGCCAAATTTGCCACCGGTGCCTTTGTGCCGGTAATTGGTGGGTTCCTTGCCGATGCAGTGGAAACAGTGGCCGGTGCCACTCTGATTTTAAAAAATACTGTGCATATTGCCGGGGTGCTTTTATTATTCTATATTGTGATTTTTCCCCTCATTAAAATTTTAGCTATAGCTTTTGTTTACAAGCTGGCGGCAGCTTTAATTCAGCCTCTGGGGGAAAGTAATTTATGCGACTCCCTAAACACTATGGCCAACTGTTTAACTTTAATTTTTGCCGCCGTCGCCATTGTCAGTTTGATTTTTTATTTGGCCATAACCATTATTGCCGGTGCCGGAAATGCCGCCTTTATGTTGAGGTAGGTGTGAGTCTGTGCTGAAAACTATCTCGGATGTGGTACGCAATATTGTGGTCTTAATCATTTTTGTCACCATGCTGGAAATGATTTTGCCGCGTAAAGATTTCCGGCCTTTTGTCAATATGGTGGTCGGTTTAGTGCTGATGTTAATGCTGTTGGGGCCACTGAGGACACTTTTGCGGTTACCCGGCATCACGGGACTGTCACTGGAGTTGGAAGATGTAGTTTCCGAACAAAATGTGGCTGTGCAGGAGGCCATGCTGAAGCAGGTTAACTGGGATTTGACGCTGACCCAATACCGGCAGCTGCTGGAAGAAAAAATAGAGAGTCTTTTACAGGCGGAAAGCTGGGAAATTATCGATCTGGCATTAATTCTGGAAGAAAATGTCAATCATCTGGAGTTCGGTATGCCACGCCGCATCTATGTTTTGGCCCAGGAAAAAAAAGAACCGGAAATTATCCCGGAGATTGAAAAAGTGGAAATCCAAATCAAACCTTTTTCACAGCCAAAACCGGTAAAAGAGAGAAATAAAGCTTTAGAGACTATAATCAGCGAAGCGCTGGGGGTACCTATACAAAATATAGAAGTTTATGTGCTTTCAGAGTAGTTAAAGGCAAGCTTAAGAGGAGGTTTGGGGGATGGGAACAGGCCTTTGGCAGCAAATTAAAGCTAAATTGCCGATTAAAAGTGATGTCAACGGGAAAACGCGCTATTCACCCTGGTTTATTGCGGCCTTAATTGTCATTGGCATTTATTTTATGTATCTCAGTGCTCAGCCTAAACAACAGGCGGACATGAAGCCGCAAGAGTATGTAATTCAACCGCAAACCCAGGCGACACCGTTTTTAGCTTATAAAGAGCAGCTGGAAAGAGAGCTTGAAGAAAAACTGGAATCGGTAAGAGGAGTACAAGCGGCTAAAGTTTTTATTACCCTGGAAAGCGGACCGGTTAAGGAATTTTTACAAAATGAAGAAATTACAGAACGTAGTACGGAAGAGACGGACGGGGGGGGAGGCAGGCGGTTGATTGAGGAAAATACAACGCGCACAGAAACAGTCATGAGTCAGGGCAGTAACGGCCAGCAGGCTTTAGTGGTGCAGGAGCAGACACCTCGCATTGCCGGTGTCATGGTCACCGTTAAAGGTGAGGGGGGAGCAGTTTTACTGGAGGAGATTGCAAAAGCCGTTGGTGCGGCATTAAATGTTCCGGCCCACCGGGTAACCGTGTTGGCCATGGAATAGAAAGGGGAGGTAAAAATGAATTTTGAAACAACAAAAAGATTGACTACAGTGGTGTTGCTGGTTTTGGCGGTGGCGGCAATCTGGTATGTGAAACAGATTGGCGATGACCGTATCAGCATCACCGGTGCGGGTACAGAAAAAGTACAGGAGGTTTCAGGCCAGGTAAATGACTGGGAAAACGTTACGACAGGGGAAGAAGAAACAGAAGCAGCCGGTATTATAGATTTAAATCCGGAACTTTGGGAGCCGGAATCAGAGGAAACATTTTTTGTAGAATACAGGATGCAAAGGGATCGGGTCCGGGCGAACGAGATTGAGATGCTGAACCAAATGATTGAAAATCCTGAAATCTCCGCCGAAGGTAAAAAGAAAGCGGAAGAGCAGCTTTTAGCCTTAATCGAGCTGATGGAAAAGGAACTTATGATTGAAAGTATGTTAAAAGCACAAGGCTACAAAGATGTTGTATTTTTTATGCGGGATGGGCAGGTTAATGTGGTAGTAGCGGCAGTGGCGCTGGGGGAAGAAGAATTTATGCAGATTGCGGAAGCTGTCAGCACGGCGGCCGGTGTAAGTTTGGAAAATATCTCTGTCACAGAGCATAGTACACAGCAAGTGATGAAATAAGTATGATAAATCAGGAGATAAATTGATGTAATTGTATTGGTAGGTGTTATTTGGTATAATATAGTATGTTACAGTAGGCGCTGTTAACATAAGGAGGTGTTTTCTTTGTCCGTTCAGGAAGAGCTGATGCCCACCGAATTGG
>JAAYSO010000135.1 GCA_012523945.1 Bacillota bacterium | reverse complement strand
CTCACTCAACCACAAGCAAGACGTTATTTTTTCCTCCAACAAAAAAACCGTGCTGCACACGGTTTTTTTCAGAGGTAATTATAAACCTTGGTTTCGCCTCTTTCTTGTCTAGAGGTAATCTAGTTCCTGCAGTACTTTTCTAATTACTTCCTGCTCCTGGGCGTTAATTTCTACCAATGGCAGGCGCAGCGGTCCTACTTTATGTCCTAACATTTTCAAAGCACCTTTAACCGGTGAAGGGTTAGAAGTAATGAAAAGAGCTTTAAATAAAGGCATTAAACGTTGATGAATCCTGATGCTTTCTGCCAGATCGCGGTTCATAAAAGCCGTGATCATATTTTTGATTTCTTTACCGGCAATATGTGAGGCAACAGAAACAATACCGCAGCCCCCCACTGCCAAAACCGGCAAAGTCATGCTGTCATCACCGCTGTAAACGGCAAAACCGGACGGTGCATTGCCGACAATACGAGTAATTTGTTCTAAATCACCGCTGGCCTCCTTAATGGACACAATATTGTTAAAATCTTTGGCCAGCCTTAATACTGTCTGGTCTGATAAATTTATTGCTGTGCGCCCCGGTACATTATATAACATAACGGGGAGTTCCGTGGCACGGGCGATTGCGGCAAAATGTTGATATAAACCTTCCTGCGAAGGCTTATTGTAATAAGGGACTACTAACATAATGCCATCTACACCGCAAGCTTCAGCTTTTTGGGTCAGCTCCACGGATGCTTTAGTGGAATTAGATCCGGTTCCGGCAATTACTTTAACTTTGTTTCCTACTGCCCGGCGAACTACTTTAAATAGTTCAACTTTTTCCTCAACAGTGAGTGTGGGTGATTCTCCGGTTGTGCCGGCAACAACGATACCGTCACTGCCGTTATCTGCCAGGTATGTAGCTAAAGCAGCAGCGTTTTCATAATTGACTTCCCCGTTTTCATCAAAAGGTGTAACCATGGCCGTCAAGACTTCCCCAAAAGGTGCGTTCAACAGGGGTCACCTCCAACAAATTTCCAAAATAAACTTCAAGTCATTATAACAAATCGACAGTTATTTTTCAAACAAATCATTTTCCCCCGTCCAGACCAAATTCAGTATGCAGGGCACGTACGGCAGCAGCAACATTTTCTTCTCGTACCAGGCAGGAAATATTTACGTGCGAATCAGCCGTTTGCCTAATTTGTGTTTTGGCTTTATTTAAAGCGGAAACAATGCGGACCATGACTCCGGGAATACCGCGCATACCTGAGCCGACAATGGTTACTTTGGCAAAACCGGTCTCTATTTTAGCCTCAATCCCCAAATTCTGCATAAGTTGTGCGGCTTTTTTACCTTCCCGGGCATCAATGGTAAACATTTTTTCCTGAGGAGATAAGCTGATGAGATCAATACTGATCCCCGCATTGGAGAGCACTTTCAAAACTTCTTCTGTTTGTACCTCGGAAAGATCTGTCAGAATTTGCACTTGCGCCAGACCTGTGACGTGTGTGATCCCGGTGACAATTTTGGTGCGGTCAAGAAAAGAAAAGTTTTCCCGCTGCACTTGGTGTGAAACTACTGTTCCCTCCTCATCTTCTCCGGTTTTTTTCAGTACTAGTGGTAAGTTATATTGTAGTGCTATATCTACAGCCCGCGGGTGAATAACTTTCGCTCCCCCCTGTGCCATTTGTAAAACTTCCTGGTAACCCAGATGCAAGATCGGCTTAGCCTCCGGTACCAGGTTCGGGTCGGCCGTCATTACTGCCGCCACATCAGAGTAAATCTCAACAAATTCTGCCTCTAAAGCGGCACCCAGCGCTACTGCCGTAATATCCGAGCCGCCGCGTCCTAAAGTTGTAACTTCCCCTTCTTCAGAGATACCTTGAAAACCTGCAACTACCGCAATTTTACCATTTTGCAGCAGGCGCAAAAGATTTTCTTTATTAATGCGCTTAATTTCCGCCCGGCCAAAGTACCCGTCAGTGATAATGCCGGCCTGCCAACCTGTCAGCGCCACGGCATTACAGCCTGCTTGCTGCAGTTCAGCCGCAACTACCGCAGCAGCAATACTTTCGCCACATGAAAGAAGCAAATCAGTCTCCCTTAATGGGGGAGCAGGCACAGTTTGAGCCAGGAAGTCCTGTAAAGTATCTGTGGCATAAGGGTCGCCTTTGCGTCCTAAAGCCGAAACCACCACTACCAGAAAATACCCCTTATTTACTGCTTGTTTGACATGCTGAATAACTTTTTGACGTAAACTGGGGTTTGCCAGCGATGAACCGCCGAATTTTTGAATTATCAGGCGCAATTAATCACCTTCTTTACCGGGAAAATTCAAACTCCTCTTTTGCTATATTAAGCAGCATCGGTTGCAGTTGTTTACCTTCCAAAGCGGCACAAACTGTTTGGCAAATCAGCTGCATTTTAGCCACCAGCGAGTTTGGCTTTGTATAGGGACTATCCTGACCAAAAGGTACCAGGTAAATATTTTTTGTATTTATTAAAATGCCTATATTTTTTGCATTCAGACCCAAACCGTCATTGGTGGAGATGGCTAAGATTACAGGTCTTAAATTTCTCAACTGTGCTTTTGCTGCCATCAGCACCGGTGTATCTGTGATCCCGTTTGCCAGTTTGGCTAAAGTGTTGCCGGTACAGGGAGCAATAACACAGGCATCTAAAACTTTTTTTGGTCCCAGTGGTTCAGCGCCGGTAATACTGTTAATGATTCTTTTGCCTGCCAGTTTGACAAGTTTTGTTTTCCATTCAGTGGCTTCGCCGTACCTGGTATCTGTATGATCGACGGAAGGGGAAATTATGGGGTAAATCTCAGCGCCTTCATTGATCAATTTTTCTATTTCAGGGAAAATTTCTTCCAGTGTACAATGCGAGCCGGTTAACGCAAAGCCAATTTTTTTCCCTGCCAAAAGCATTTAGATTCCTCCCTTTTTGTGTAAGCTTAAATATTCCGCGTATACTCCGGCTAAGATTTTCCCTGCCGTTTCCGGTGCCGTTTTACCCGGAATTCCTGGCAATAAATATGCTTTAAGTCCTAAATCTTTTGCCGCTGCAAAGTCTGTGCCGCCAGGGGCTGAGGCGATATCTACAATTAATACATCAGGGCGTGCTGCGCTTAAAACGGTTTGCCCTAAAACTAAAGCGGGTACTGTATTAAAAATAAAGTCGGCTCTTTTGACATAAGTTTGCAGTTCCTGAAAGGTGCCGGTTTTAAAGCCTTCTGTCTTAGCGGCGGCTAAAGCTTCTCTTTTGCGGGCAATAATTGTTACTTTTGCTCCCAAAGCTTTCATACATCTGGCCAGGGGCCGGGCGCAACGTCCATAACCGGTAATTACGACCTCACTGTCAAAAATAGTGATGCCTGCATTGTCGATGGCAAAGGCCAGGGCTCCTTCCGCCGTAGGAATAGCATTTAAAATTGCCAATTCAGCAATTTCATTGGCGGGAAGGTATTTAACTTGAAGGTTGTGTAACTCATGGCGGTACTTTGGCGGCAAATTACCGCCGATGATGAGTACCCCCGGCTTAAGTAAAGCTTTTAAATCTATGAAATTAATTTTTCTTGTTTCAGCCCTGGCAGGAATTGTACCGTCGGCAGCAACACCTGTTAACGGCAGGATAATGACATCCGCCTTTAGCGGCAAACCTTCCTTAAACAAACCGTAAAGCTTGCCCGAAGCAGCGGAAAAACCATAGAGAAAAACTTCTGCTCCCATTGCTTGTAACTCTTGTGCCAGGATAAGATGCCGCTTATCACCACTAGCAATAACAACTTGTAATCCAGATAAGTTCAAAGCGGGCATTGCTCTGACTCCTTTAACATCCGTTTTATTTACTATATGTTTTAAGCCGGCAAAAGGGTGACAGTCGCAAGCCCACAATACTTGAAAAGATGACCGGTAAAAGCAGGTACATCTTTTTTGCCTGTTCTAATTAGGAGCAAAAAAAAACCACAGCTTTTACGCTGTGGCTGCTTATACTCTTTTAGTGTGCTTTTACCTCAAAGGCGCCGTTTTCCCTAAATACCGCCATTACTTCTTCAGCAATATTTTCATCTTCCGACTCCAATGCCACCAAAATACTGCCTTGTTGGATTTCCTGCTCGTAATGCTCTCCTTCTTCCTCAGGTATGCCATAATCGATTAAACCTCCGGCAATACCGCCGGTAATGGCACCTGTTAATGCTCCCGCCAAGGGGCCGGCGGCAATAATGGGGCCAATTCCGGGAATTAATAAAGCACCTGCTCCGGCAAGTAAACCGGCAATGCCTCCAATGACGCCGCCGGTTGCCGTGCCGTCAGCCAAATTCTGGTGATCATAACTTAACTCGCCCTCACCGGTTTCATAACTGCCATCAGCCTGGTCGCGGGCAATAAGGGAAATATCAATATCTTCAAAATCGCGTGCTCTTAATTCTCGTATAGCCTCCTCTGCCTGCTCCTGCGCATGAAACAGTCCCACAACTGTTTGTGACATCAAAATCCTCCTTTTCAGTCGCTGCATTCTATGCAAGATTTAGTAGTAGCTTTAGTATCGACTGAAAAAGGTTCATTATTCATGAAAAGAAAATTTGTGCGAGCTGCGCTCAGGAACTATTTCCACCACCATAATTTCTTCACCGATTTTTTTCACGGCTTGCCAGGGAATCACAAGTTCCCGTGTATTTCTTACTTTCGCGCTTAAACCTTTAGGGTAAATAACCATGGCCAGAATACGGCCGCTTTTGTCATCAATGACTAAATCAGACTCTCCTACATAGCCCAAACGTGAACCGTCATATAAATTAATAATTTCTTTGCGTGACAATTGTGATAATTCCATCTCTTCATCTCCCTTTTACAGTACGATATAATTGCAAAACAAAGGGTTGTACGATGGCAATGGCAATGGAGAGAAAAGCCAGTGGCTCCATTTCAAAGAAAACAACTTTCCACCGCTGGGGCAATTCGATCTGTAGAAATGAAACAAGCAAGACGAGAGCCAGGTAAATGCCACCGGCGTGTGCTATCAGTTCCTGTAAAGCTTCGGAAAAGGGAGAAGGTTTGGCGCTGTCAGGCAGATCAAAAGTTTGACTGCGCCGCCGGTTTTCCATCCTGATCAGTAGGGATAAAACAATCAGTAAAAGTAAAAGAAAAACTACAAGGATGCCTTTTCCCTCCCTTCTCACCGGTTTTTATTTGCCGGTATGACCAAATCCTTTCTCACCCCGGGCTGTTCCGGGTAAATGTTCACACTCCATAAGTTCCGCCCTGACCACCTTTGCCGTTACCAGCTGGGCAATGCGGTCACCACGGCAAACGATAAAAGGTTCACTGCCCTGATTAAACAAAATGACTTTAACTTCACCCCGGTAATCTGAGTCAATTGTCCCCGGGCTGTTTAAAACAGTGATGCCATTTTTTAGTGCCAAACCGCTGCGAGGCCTGATTTGTGCTTCATAACCCGGCGGTAAAGCTATTTGCAAGCCGGTAGGTATAAGTTCTCTTTTGCCCGGCAGGATGACGATGGGCTCCCCAGTGGCAGCGATCAGGTCCATCCCGGCAGCTTCTGCCGTCATATAGCGAGGTAAAGGCAATCCCTGGGCATGGGGAAGCTTACGCACAAAAATTTTGCACATCCTTAATTCTCCTTTTTGGCGTAGTCGTTCCTAGATTACCCGCTTATGCCGTATTTGTCAATATTACTGGCTCCAAATCTGTACCCAGACATAGCCTCCGCCGGCACCGGAACGGATTTGAATAAATTTGTCGCTGGAGTTCCGAAACTTAAAATCAATGTAATTGGTAATGGTAGCATCCCGGCCCGGAGGCACATAGTACACGCGTATACTGTGCGGGTGCCTTTCCACGATTTCCATGCCGGCTATCATCGCGGCATTATAAATGGTTGTGGCTACCTGGCAGACGCCACCGCCGATACCCATACCGCCAACCACAGGTGCCATACTGTATCCTCTCTCAAAAGTTCTCGGACCGGTAACTTTATTAAAAGAAAATACATCGCCCGGAGCAAGTACAGTTCCGTTCATATATTTAGCCGCTACATACAAATTATCGGTTCTGCCTTGGCTGCCGCCGCCACTGGTGCTAAATTCAGCTATTTTTTTATCAATAGAGCGAAAAATTTCGGCTGTAATTTCAGGTTCCAAAATGATGATCTTTAATTTTACTTTTTCCTGGGGCTGTGCAGACATTACTGCTTCCACAGTGGCGGTAACATCCACAGTCAGCCCGTTTTCTTCCGGGATTATTTCCATGTTTTCTTTGTCAAAACGGGCATTGACGGGGGCTCTGTTAATGGCTTTTGCCATCTTTTCCACTTCAGCCCGGACTTCCGTGGGTAACAAATTTTCTACAGGGACTCCCTCCAAAGTGACTCCGGCTTTGACGCCATAAAAATGGCGATAAATACGTGCGCCTAAATTAAAGGTAAAGGCTATTGCCGTGAGCAGTAAGATAATTAAAAGCACGGAAGTTAATTTTATGACATTAAATAAATTCAATTTTATGCGCAAGCCGGCTCACTCCTTTACCTGCCTAGCCGGATTCAAAAGTTCAGATAATGTTACCGGTTCCAAGCCCCGATTTCTTAACTCAGGGATTACTAAACGCAAAAATTCAGGCGTCTGTTCTGTAGGGTGCATTAAAATTAAATCTCCCCCTTTAACATTGCCTAAAATTTTTTCTAACATCTTCTCTACGCCGGGGAGCTGCCAATCAACCGTGTCAAGTGTCCACATAATTACACGTAGGTTTTGCTCCGCTGCCGCTTGTAAGACAAGGGGAGATAATTCGCCCCGGTGGGGACTGAAAAATTGCGGTTTTACTTTGCAGGCTGATTCAATAACCTGTGTGGCTTTACGCAGATCTGCGGATATTGTTTCTTTGTCGGCGTTTTGCAGACTGATAGCGTCGGAATAACCATGGCTGGCGATTTCAAAGCCTGCTTCTGCAATCATTTCCGCTTCTTTTTGATTGCCTTCTACCCAACGTCCTACTAAAAAGAATGAGCCCTGGGCATCTGCCTCCTTTAAAGCGACCAGTAAATCAGGAAGATATTCATTTCCCCACGCCACATTAATTAGGAAAACAACTTGTTTTTTGGCCGGGTTCCCTTGATAAACGGGATAATCAGGAAAATCTTTCAGAGTGACAGGGGCAGCTACCTGCCGGTAATGCGGTGTAACAGTTTCTCCTTTTTGTGCCTGCAGTATTTTTGTCATTGTTGCATCTACATCAAGTTGTAAGCCGTTAATTTCAGGGATTACTCCTTTAGTTTTTTCATCAATGACAGCATTAACGGGAGGGAAATGATGAACTGCGGCTATTTGTTCAAGCACTGTCTCCGCTGCGGCCGGCGTAAGCCCGCCTAAAGGCTTACCTAAAAGTTCCACTCCCTCAGCAATGACCGGCTCTCTGCGCAAACTTTTTTTGGCAGCATAATTGAGTGCCAGGGGCAAAAACATGATGAGAATTAAAATACATAATAATTTCCGGCCGTTAAGGGTACCAAAGATACGGTGCCGCATGCTCCTCCTCCTTAACTGCAAGCTCATGCCTGCAAAGTTCACTAAAAGGAATAATTTCATAATCTTGATGCTGTAAACTTTGAATGATGATGGGGAGAGCTTTTGTAAGGCGGGCGGAATGGGTATGCATAAGAATAATTGCGCCGGGATGGATATTTTTCATAACTTTATTTATTAATTCATCGCGTGTTAAATTTAGCCAATCCTGGACATTAATACTCCAAAGTACTGTGGTAAACCCCTGGCTGTGGGCAAAATTAAACACGCGCTCGTCCAGCTCACCAAAGGGTGGCCGAAATAAATTGGTGCTGATGTCTAATTCTGTTTGCAATGCATTTACTGCTTTGGTAAAATCCGCCGCCAATTCTTCATCATCCATTTCCGTCATCAGTTTGTGTTCATAACCATGTAAACCTATTTCATGTCCGCGCATGACAATTTCACGTGCCAGGTCAGCATGTTGGCGCAGCCAAGCTCCGTCCACAAAAAATGTGGCGTTAATCTGATACCGGTCTAAAATATCCAGGATCTCACCGGTCTGTTGTTCTCCCCACACTGTTTCAAAAGTGAAAGTGCAGACTTTATCATCAGTTTCCACACGATAATATGCCCCTTCCGGTAAAGGCGAGTAAACCGGTTCTGTAATCTGTTGATGCAGGAAAAAGGAGAGAATCAGCAAAAGCAGAAGCAAGGCCAATAAATAGCGATTTTTCCGTTGTTTAAGTCTACTCTGCCTATCCAAAAACCCACCTCTTTTCCGGCAAATTTACCTTCTAATTACTATGCCGTTGTAAAAACTTTCATGCCTTTTTGCCGCTTTGCTATACTAATTTTGTCGGGTAACCGGTGGGGGTACATAAGGAGGAGGCACCTTTAAGTTTCCGGAGTGTTCTGGACAGAAGGTCGCCGAGGGGTGAACTCCTGAAGGATAACTGGAAAAAAGCATAAAAAAAGAACATAAACTTGTTTGTTTATGTTCTTCTTGGGCGTCTTTCCCTGCTGCCTGTACCGCTGCCGCGCCTGTCACGCCGTTCATCCCGTCTGGGAGGTGTTGTTTCATCAATCATTTCACCTTTTTCGTTTGGTATGGCGGCTCTGCGTGACAAATCAATGCGGCCACGTTCATCAATGCCAATTACTTTCACCGGGATTTCATCTCCCAGCTTAACCACATCTTCAGTTTTTTCCACTCTGCCATGGGCTAAACGAGAAATGTGGATTAAACCTTCCTTACCCGGGAGTATTTCAGCAAAGGCTCCGTATTTTTCCACCCGGGTAACTTTACCGATGTAGGTCTCTCCCACTTCAACATCTTTTGTCAATGCCTCAATCATTTTCATAGCCTGTTTGCCACTTTCCGGATTGACGGCGGCAATATAAATTTTGCCATCCGGTTCAATTTCAATTTCAGTTTCAGTTTCCGTGACAATTTTATTAATCATTTTACCGCCCGGTCCAATAACATCGCGAATTTTGTCGGGATCAATTTCCATGGTCAGAATCCGCGGGGCGTATGGTGATAACTCCGGACGCGGTTCAGCTATAACTTCTGTCATTTTCCCCATAATGTACATGTAGGCTTCTTTAGCCTGGGCCAGTGCCCGGGCCAGAATTTCTTTAGCCAAACCTTTAATTTTAATATCCATCTGTAATGCCGTAATCCCGTCCTTGGTACCGGCAACTTTAAAGTCCATATCTCCCAAGAAGTCTTCCATGCCCTGGATATCCGTCAAAATGGCAATCTTGTCATCTTCTTTAATTAATCCCATGGCAATGCCGGCTACAGGTTTTTTGATGGGCACACCGGCATCCATTAAGGAAAGAGTGGAGCTGCAAACTGCACCCATGGAAGTGGAACCGTTTGATTCGAGCACTTCCGAGACCAGCCGGATTGTATAAGGGAAATCCTCCTGCGACGGGATAACAGGCAGTAAAGCCCTTTCTGCCAAAGCACCGTGCCCGATATCACGACGGCTTGCTCCGCGCATGAAACCGGCTTCACCCACACTATAGGGCGGGAAATTATAATGATGCATGTACCGTTTGTACTCTTCAAGGCCCAGGCCGTCCAGACGCTGCACGTCCCCCGGTGCCCCCAGCGTACAGACGTTCAGAACTTGAGTTTGTCCGCGCCTGAATAAACCTGAGCCGTGCGTACGCGGCAGTACACCTACCTCCACTTCTATAGGACGGATCTCATCTTGCTTTCTCCCGTCAGGACGCAGGTTCTCCGTGAGAATCATGTTTCTCATGGTTTTCTTAACCAGATCGTCCAAACTGACTAAAATATCTTCTTCGTTATCCGGATAAAGCTCAAGAAAATGTTCTAGTGCTTCCTGGCGTGCTGCTTCAATGGCAGCTTCACGTTCTTGTTTTTCCACGGTTCTGACAGCCTGGTTAATGGCCGCTTGGCTAAATTCTTGTACCTGGGCGGCAATGGTTTCATCCGGTTTAAAGGGAGTGAATTCCATTTTCGGCAGCCCTACTTCTGCTATCATCTCTTCCTGCAGAGCAATAATATCCTGATTAGCTTCGTGACCAAACATGATTGCTTCAAGAATTTCCTCTTCAGTTAATTCATGGGCACCTGCTTCCACCATCATAATGGCATCTTTGGTGCTGGCAACCACAAGGTGAAGGCGTGAGCTTTCGGCTTCTTCCTGCGTGGGATTAATGACAGGCTTGCCATCAATCCAACCTACCACCACAGCACCAATGGGTCCCTCAAAAGGTATGTGGGAGATTGACAATGCTGCTGAAGCACCACAAATGGAAAGCACGTCAGGCGGGCAGTCTTGATCCACTGAGAGTACAGTAGTTACGATATGTACTGCATTACGAAACCCTTTGGGGAAAAGCGGTCTGCATGGCCTGTCCGTCAGGCGGGCAGCCAAAATGGCTTTTTCCGTCGGTCTGCCTTCCCGTTTAATAAAGCCGCCGGGAATTTTACCCACCGCATAAAGGCGTTCTTCGTAATCCACCGTGAGTGGGAAAAAGTCGACTCCTTCCCTGGGTTCCGCTGATGCAGTTGCCGTGGTTAGCACCACGGTATCGCCATAGCGTACCAGTACTGCGCCGCTGGCTTGGCGGGCTACACGGCCGGTTTCAATGCTAAATTCTCTGCCGGCTAACTGCATTTTATAAACCTTCATTACATACATCCTCTCTAAAATTGTAAGGCAAAAAAGCGGGGTTTCCCCCGCTTTACCGTCCATATTGGGAAACTATCTACGAAGCTGAAGCTTTTCTAGAATAGTACGGTAACGCTCTGCATCAATTTTTTTCAAATAGTTTAATAAGCCTCGACGTTGACCGACCATTTTTAGCAGGCCGCGTCTGGAATGATGATCTTTTTTGTGCTCTTTCAAATGCTCTGTGAGATAATTAATTCTTTCTGTCAGCAGGGCAATTTGCACTTCCGGTGAACCTGTATCATTTTCATGTAAGCGAAACTGGTTAATCAGAGCTTGCTTACGTTCCGGATCTAAACCCACAGCGACACCTCCTTTTATCTTTTATCCCCTTAAGCCAAGGTAAACGTCGGAGCCTCGATTACCCGCGCTTAAGGTTAACAAAGTAGATTTTACCATAACACAAATGGATTAGCAAGAAAACGGCGTAAAATGTTTGTCAGTTGCGTAAACAGTACGAATTAAATGATGTGCATCCTGTACATCTCGATTTATTTGCTTCACCAGGTCCTGGGCATTACGAAAAGTCTTTTCATCTCTCATTTTGTGTAAAAAATGCACGATTAATTCTTTTTGATAAAGATTTTCGCTCTGATCTAAAAGATGGATTTCTATGGTGGTATCTTTTTTCTGAAAAGTGGGCCGCCGACCTATATTAGTCAAAGCCCAGGCCTGCATCTCACCTGCCACGACCCGGGTTAGATACACGCCGTGCGCCGGCAGCATGATGTTTTCCTTTACACTTAAGTTGGCTGTGGGAAAACCAAGCCGCCTGCCGCGCCCGTCACCGTGGACTACAATGCCGCGCAGGAAAAAAGCATAGCCCAAAAGGCGCTGTACGTCCTGCACCTGCCCTTTTGCCAGGTAATCCCTGATCGCACTACTGCCCACCACTTCACTATTAACTTTAACCGGTTCAATGACTTGCACACAAAAATCATATTTTTCACTCATCCCAACTAAATCTGCAGGCGTACCTTGTCCCTGGTTGCCGAAAGAATAATCGAAGCCCACTACTACTGCCGCCACATTAAGTTCCTCCACCAGAATCCGGTGCACAAAAGCTTCCGGTGAGATCAGGGCAAATTCTTTGGAAAATGGATGAATAATGACAAAATCAATACCTGTCTTACCTAAAAGAGCAATGCGGTCTTCTAAAGACAGTAATAGTTTTGGTGAAGATTCCGGGAAAAGTACTGTTAAAGGATGAGGCACAAATAGTAAAACGGCACTTTTAATCTCTTTTGCTTTGGCTAAAGCCACAGTAGCCTGAAGAATTTTTTTGTGTCCCAGATGAACACCGTCGAAATTTCCCAAAGCAAGACAAATTTGATCCTGATGATACTTTTTAAGTGCTGCAATTCCCTCAATGATTTGCATATATTTCACCTGTTAGAAAAGACTTTTTGTGGCAAAAGCATATTTTTTTTAACTTTAGCAATGGCAAGAAGTTCCTCACCTGGTCCGTAAACACGCCATAATGTATTGCCGGCAGACTTGATGTCCAGGTGTACTGCATTGCCGTTTTTGATGGCCGTGGCTGCTTTCGTGTCAATTTTTATGACAGGTAGATGGGACAGTGCCGTGTCCAAAGGTAAAAGGGCCTCTTTTAACTTGTTTGCTTTGTGCAATTGCTGTAATTCTTCCAAGGTGAAAGCTTGGTGCAGTGTAAAGGGGCCGACATTTGTCCGCAGTAAAAAAGACATATGCCCCACCGTCCCTAAAGTTTCGGCTATTTCACGGCAAAGAGTACGAACATAAGTGCCACGGGAACAGGTAACATCAAACATAATCTTGTTTTCCCGGTAAAAAAGCAAATCAAGCTGATGTATAAATATAGATCTGGCGGGACGCGAAACTGTTTCCCCCCTGCGAGCTCGTTCGTAAAGTTTTTGCCCGTTAATTTTAACAGCCGAGTACATAGGGGGAGTTTGCAGGCGTGGTCCCAGGAAATCTTTTAGGACAGCCAGCACTTGTTCTTCAGTATAGCGGCCGGCATCTTTTTGGGCAACAACCATGCCCGAGGCGTCTTCCGTGTCTGTGGCTGTACCCAGTGTGATTTCGGCACGATAGCTCTTATCCGTCTCCAGGACATATTCTGCAACCCGGGTGGCTTGTCCAATACAAACCGGTAAAACACCGGCAGCACCAGGATCAAGGGTACCTGTATGGCCACATTTACGTATTCCTGTCAGCCGCCGGACAAAAGTAACAACATCATGGGAGGTCATCCCTGCCGGTTTTAAAATGTTTAAAATTCCTTTCATTGCTTAATCTCCCTTGCTACAGCCGTCAAAACCCGGTTTACTGCCGTCTGTATATCTGTGTGCAGTGAACAACCGGCGGCTCTTGCATGCCCTCCTCCACCGAAAGCGGCAGCAATTTTTGCTACATCAACATTAAAGGAACGTAAGCCCACTTTTACTGTACCGTCTGCTTGTTCGCGAAAAAGCAAGCCAACTTCTACGCCTTCTATGTTTTTGGCATAATTTACTATACCGTCCAAGTCATCACTACCGGCTTTTATCCTCACTAAATCGTCGTTTTTTAAAGTCATCCAGGCTATATGCTTATCTTCGCTAAATGTTAGTGAGGATAAAGCCAGACGTAAAGCCAAAACAGCCGGCACTGTTCTTAAATCAAAAACACGGGAGGCTATTATTTCCGGCTTTACCCCTGCCGCCAACAATTTAGCTGTGATTAAATGAGTTTTTTCAGACGTATTTTCATACCTGAAAGAACCGGTATCAGTAGTGATGGCAACATACAAAGCGGTGGCAATCTCCGGTGTTATGGTGACGCCAAGCAATTCCAACAGTGCGAAAACAATTTCGCCCGTTGCCGCCGCTGTAGGTTCCACATAATTTATCCGGCCGAACAGTGAATTGGTAGGGTGATGGTCAAGATTAAGAATGAAGAAATCTTTAATTTCCGCCCAAATTGGCTGGATACGATCCTGAGCGGCACAATCTAAAACCGCAACACAATCAAATTTTTCGGCTGGGAGGGAGGTTATGATTTTTTCTGACCCGTGGAGAAATTCATATTTAGCCGGAACACCGTCGGCTGAATACATGGTGACTGATTTTCCCAGCTTCTCCAGAGCCAGGCCCAGGGCAATAATTGAGCCAATGGCATCACCGTCCGGCAGAATATGTGACACCACCAAAATCTTTTGGCTATTTATCAAGTGTTGCGCAATTATTTGCAGATTACTCATCGTCATCTTCCTGCCGAATTTCACGCAAAACTTGATTAATATGGGCGCCGTAAGCAATGGAATGATCCAGTTGGAATGAGAGTTCCGGCACATGTCTTAAACGGATCCTGCTACCTACCAGTGAACGAACAAATCCTGTTGCCTTTTTTAAAGCTGCCAGTGTAGCTTCCTGTTCTTCTTCGCTGCCAAAAACGCTCACAAAAATTTTTGCGTGGGATAAATCCTTTGTAACATCCACACTTGTCACACTGATTAAACCTGTAATCCGTGGATCCTTAACTTCATTGCGCAAAATATCACTAATTTCCTTTTTTAGCTCTTGGCTGACTCGCTGCGCACGTTGTTGTGACATTTGTATCCCTCCGTCCGGCACGAAATCTTTTAGTTAGAGATTATCGGAAGTTGCTTCCATGATGTAAGCTTCCAGAATGTCGCCTTCTTTAATATCGTTGAATCTTTCCAGCAAAATACCGCAGTCATAACCGGCCATCACTTCGCGTACATCGTCTTTAAAACGTTTTAAACTATTAATCTTTCCTTCATGTACAACGACACCGTCTCGAATTACGCGAATTTCTGCATTACGGGTAATTTTGCCTTCTATCACATGCGAACCGGCGATGGTGCCTAAACGGGAAGCTTTAAAGAGATGACGGACTTCCGCCTGACCAAGAATAACTTCTTTGTATTGAGGTGCCAACATGCCTTTCATGGCATTTTCTATATCTTCCAAAGCTTCATAGATGACACGGTAGAGGCGAATTTCCACATTTTCTTTTTCTGCCAGTTTACGTACATTTTGTTCCGGGCGCACATTAAAACCTATAATGAGCGCATTGGATGCCGACGCCAGCATCACGTCAGATTCAGCTACCGCACCTACGGCGCTATGGATGATCTGAATACGTACTTCATCTGAGGAGAGCTTCAGTAAAGATTCTCTTAAAGCCTCCACAGATCCTTGTACGTCTGCTTTTATAATAATATTAAGTTCTTTCACTTCTCCCTGCTGGATCTGGTTAAAAAGGTCGTCCAGGGAAATCTTTGCAGTCTTATTTAATTCCACTTCACGGCGCTTTTCCGCCCGTTTTTCCGCTACCTGGCGGGCGATTTTATCATCGCTGACGGCCTGCAGGTCGTCTCCGGCTTCCGGCACATCAGATAATCCTAAAATTTCCACCGGTGTAGAGGGACCGGCTTTCTTGACTCGTTTTCCTTTATCATCAATCATGGCCCGGACTTTCCCGTAAATGGTGCCACAAATAATGGAATCGCCCACATTAAGGGTACCGTCCTGAACCAGAACTGTTGCCACAGGTCCCCGGCCTTTATCCAGTTTGGCTTCCACAACTGTGCCGATGGCAGGCTTGTCGGGATTTGCTTTTAATTCAGACATCTCAGCTACTAAAAGAATCATTTCCAGCAAATTATCAATACCGGTTTTTTTCAGGGCTGAAACTTCTACCATTACCGTATCGCCGCCCCACTCCTCCGCCACAAGCTCATATTCAGTCAGCTGCTGTCTTACCCGGCTGGGATTGGCGGTAGGCTTATCAATTTTATTGATGGCAATAATAATGGGCACTCCGGCGGCTTTTACGTGGTTGATGGCTTCCACTGTTTGCGGCATCACGCCGTCATCTGCTGCCACTACAATAATGGCAATATCAGTTACTTGCGCCCCGCGGGCACGCATAGCCGTGAAAGCCTCGTGACCGGGCGTATCAAGAAATACAATCTTTTTTCCCTGGTAGGTGGCTTGGTAAGCGCCTATATGCTGGGTGATCCCGCCGGCTTCAGATGAAGTTACATTTGCCTGCCGAATGGCATCCAGCAAAGATGTTTTACCGTGGTCAACATGGCCCAGGACTGTGACTACCGGCGGCCGCGGTTGTAAATCTTCTTCGCGGTCTTCCACGGCTTCAATCAATTCAGCTTCCAGCTCATCAACTTTAATTTCTACTTTAAAACCATATTCCTCTGCCAGCATCTGAGCTATATCTGTATCGATGGCCTGGTTAATGGCGGCCATGACACCCAAATCAATAAGTTTACTGATTATTTCCGTGGCGCTGACACCAAGTTTGTCGGCAAGTTCACCCACGGTAATGCGACTTTCTAAAATTACTGTACTTTCCTGGCGCTGCTGCTCGTCAAGTAAGCGTGCTTCACGCCGTGCTTTTCTTTCCTTTTTACCCATACGTTTCTTTTTTTCAGCCTGTTTTTTCTGTTTAGTTTTCTTTTTTCCTGCCGGTTTGTCAGCGCCGGCTGCACTTACACCTTTTGCTTCTTTTTTATACTGTTTTGAGGCGGCGGTAGGCTTGCCTTGCCTGCTCCGACCTTGTGCTTTAGAGCGCGCCTTGGCGGCAGGTTTTTGGACCTTTTGTTCAGTTTGATCTTTTTCCTTTTGTGCCGTTGTCTGGCTAGATGAAGCAGGTGCTTCCCCTTTGCCGGTTAATTGGTAACGAATTCTTTGTGCTGCTTCCTCGTCAACCATACTCATATGGTTCTTTACACTGTATCCGCTATTTTCCAGCAGATCAATAATACGTCTGCTGGAAACCTCTAACTCTTTTGCTAACTGATAAACCCGAATTTTAGCCATGAACTACACCTCCATTTTTTTTCCTCCTTAAACAGTGCTCATTCCAGTAGTTTTTTTACACGCAGTGCAAATTCTTCATCTAAAATAACCACTGCCGTACGCGGTGATGTGCCTAATGCCCGGCCAAGCTCTTTTTTTAATGCCGCCACAACGAGTGGCACTCCAAAATAACTGCTTTTATCCCGGTATTTTTTCGCAGTAGCCTGACCGGCGTCACTGGCAAGAATCACTAGTTTGGCGGCACCTGAACGGATTACCCGCAAGTTTTCCGCCTCATGAAAACACAACTTTCCGGCACGACGGGCCAGCCCCAACAAAGAAAGGACCTTATTCATCATCCACATCAGCAGGAAGTTGCTCTGCTAATTTATCCAGCACGTCAGGTGAAATCTCATGTTTTAAACTCCGCTCGATTTTTTTTCCTTTTCTTGCTTTTTCCAGACAGCTACGTTTGGGACAGAGATAAGTACCGCGACCTGATTTTTTTCCGGTAGGATCTATTTCTACATGTCCTTCAGGTGTGCGCACAATACGCACTAACTCTCTTTTGGGTTTTTGTTCCCCGCAACCGACACAGGTACGTAAAGGTATTTTACGCTTCCTCAAGCTCCTCAGCCCCCTTGCCGGAATCTGCAGCATCTATTTCATCCGGCTCTGTTTCCTGTATTTCCTCAAACTCCTGGCTTGCTTCACTTTCACTGGTAATATCAATTTTCCAACCTGTTAATTTTGCTGCTAAACGGGCATTCTGTCCTTCTTTACCGATGGCCAAAGAAAGTTGATAGTCGGGTACTATGACATTGGCTACCTTTTGCTCAGGTTGTAGCCGGACGGAAATAACTTTCGCCGGTGAAAGTGCATTGGCTACAAAGACCATGGGATCTTCATCCCATTTAACAATATCAATTTTTTCACCACGCAACTCATTAACAATAGCTTGGACCCGGGCACCTTTAGGTCCCACACAAGCTCCTACCGGATCTACGTCCTGGTTGGCCGAATAAACAGCCAGTTTAGAACGGTAACCGGCTTCCCTGGCTACAGATTTAATTTCCACGGTACCGTCATAGATTTCCGGCACTTCCAACTCAAAAAGACGTTTTAATAACCCGGGATGTGTTCTGGAGATAAGAATTTGCGGTCCTTTAGTTGTGCGCCTTACTTCTGTGATATACGTCTTAATTCTTTCTCCCTGTTGATAGTTATCGTTTGGCATTTGCTCAGTGGGCAGCAGCACTGCCTCGGTTCTGCCTAAATCTACAATGACATTTTTCTGTTCTAAACGCTGCACGATACCGGTTATAATATCGTTTTCCCGGTCAACAAATTCATCAAAGACCATTTCCCGCTCTGCTTCGCGAATGCGTTGGATCACAACCTGTTTGGCCGTTTGGGCCGCAATTCTGCCGAAATTTTTTGGTGTGACTTCACGTTCCACTACGTCTCCCACTTCATAGCGGTCATCAAGCCGGCGGGCTTCATCAAGGGATATTTCCAGTTGCGGCTGTGTTACTTCATCCACAACCTGCAAACGGGTGTATACTTTAATGCCGCCGGTATCCCGGTTAATATGAACGCGCACATTGGCTGCAGTATTAAAATTTCTTTTATAAGCGGAAACTAATGCGGCTTCAATGGCTTCAAAAAGTACATCTTTTGTAATTCCTTTATCTCGTTCAATTTCAGCCAGTGCAGCTAAAAACTCTTCATTCATGAAAAAGCCTCCTTTCCGGTCTCTACTGGAATACCAAATTTGCTTTAGCTACTTTATCCAAAGGAATGCGAATAATTTCTGCTTCTGTTTCTAAAAGAATGTTCTCCTCTTCCAAGCCGCGCAAAATTCCCTCGTACACTTTTTTCCCTGCCAGTGGCGCAAAAAGTTTAATGCACACCGGCCGACCGCTGAAGCGCTGGTAATCTGATTCCTTCTTTAGGGGGCGTTCAACGCCTGGTGAGGAAACTTGCAAGTCGTAACTACCGGCAATAGGGTCAAGTCTGTCTAATTCCGGGTCCACGAGGCGGCTGAAAGCCTCACAATCATCCAGTGTGACACCACCCTCTTTATCAATGAGAAACCGTAAAACACGGCGGCCTGCTTCTGTTGTCAGCTCCACATCCACCAACTCTAAGCCGGCCTTTTGTGCCAAAGGTTCCGCCATAGTATACAAAGTATCTGTCAGTTTTGCCACAGCCAAACCTCCACATGTTAATTTTATTTCAGATTATCCTTATTGTGCCCAAACAGCCTTGTTTGCAATATTCATGCTGCAAAACATAAGAGTGGGCAAGCCCACTCTTTCATCCATGCATTTCTATTCCTTATTATTTTACCACATCTGGCAAGAACTTTCAAGCAGCAGGGGAACTACTGTGCTTCTGGCTCCTCATTTTGCAAAAACTGTTGTAGCGTCTCCATAAATTCGTCCACAATTTTGTCCTGGGGAACTTTTTTCAGAATTTTACCCCGGCAAAAAATCAATCCTTCTTTTTTTCCTCCCGCTATGCCCAGATCGGCTTCCCGGGCTTCACCGGGGCCGTTGACGGCACAACCCATCACTGCCAATGTCAGAGGTTTAGCAATACCTTTGACACGTTCTTCAATTTCTTGTGCTATTCTCTGCAAGTTTATTTGTGTGCGGCCGCAAGTGGGGCAAGAAATTACACGCGGGCCAAAGCGGCGAACACCGGCTGCCGTGAGAATTTCTTTAGCCACACGCACTTCCTCCAGGGGTGAAGCTGTTAAGGAAACACGCAACGTATCACCTAGCCCGTCCAAAAGCAAGGTGCCGATACCAACGGCGGAATGGACGGTGCCGCTGAAAGCTGAACCAGCTTCCGTTACACCGAGATGCTGTGGATAAGCAACAGTTTGTGCCAAAAGGCGATGTGCCGCCACCATTAACGGTACGGATGAGGCTTTTAAAGAAACAACAATTTGCGTAAAACCGCACGCTTCTACCATGCGGATATGATCCAGGGCTGATTCCACTAAAGCTTCAGCCGTAATTTCCCCGTATTTTTCCAATAGGCGTTTTTCCAAGGAGCCGGCATTGACTCCTATGCGCAAAGCGACATTTTTTTCTCCGGCTTTTTCCACAACTTGAGCTAAACGTGACTGACCGCCAATGTTACCGGGATTAATGCGTAATTTGGCCACCCCGGCATCCAGGGCCGTCAAAGCTAAACGGTAATCAAAATGAATGTCGGCTACAAGCGGCAGTGGCGATTGGGCCACAAGTTCAGGCAGAGCCGCAGCGGCTTGCTTGTCCGGTACTGCCACACGTACCAGTTCACAGCCTGCAGCTTCTAATGCCCGAATTTGGGCCAGAGTTACTGCAGTATCGGCAGTCTGCGTATTGGTCATGGATTGTATCACCACAGGGGCACCGCCGCCGATAGTTAATTTTCCTACCCGTACTTTTCTGGTTGCATTGCGGGTAATCATCTTTTCCCCTCTTAATAAAAAATATTCATGATGTCACGGTAAGCTATGACAATCATTAAGACAATTAATAAAGTAAAACCGATAAAATGAACGAATGATTCTTTATGTGGATCAATAGGACGTCCACGTAAGCCCTCAACTACTAAAAATAAGAGACGGCTGCCGTCTAAAGCCGGTATTGGCAGCAAATTAATGACACCTAAATTGAGACTGATGATGGCTGCCAAAGAAATAAGGTTCATCAAACCTGTGCGGGCCACTTCGCCTACAAGGTGAATAATGCCTACAGGTCCCACGATCTCCGGGGCCGCGCGACCTGTGATCATTTGTACCAAGCCGATAAGCAGGTAGCGGACAACCCAAATACAGTGTTCAACCCCTAAACGCAGTGAGGCAAAGGGCCTATACAAATAAGTTTTGGCCTGGATACCAATGAGACCGTTCCCGGTTTGCTCGTCGCGTATCGGAGTGACGGCTAGTTGCTGAATTGAGTCATTGCGGGAAAAAATAATCTCAATTTCACGTTCAGGGTGGGCATGAATAATTGTCACCACATCTTCCCACCGGGATACTTCTTGCCCGGCCACGGAAAGAATGCGGTCACCTTCCTGTAAACCAACTGCTTCTGCCTGGCCGTCAGGCAAAACCTTGCCAATCACTGTGGAATTATAATCCGGTACACCTAAAAAAGCAAAATAAATCAGGGAAAATAAGAGAATGGCTAAAACAAAGTTCATGAGCGGGCCTGCAGCAATAGCAGTGAATCGTTTCCACACAGGTTGTTTTTGAAAACTGTTTTCCTGTTCATCGTCTTCAGGATCCTCGCCCA
Source organism: Bacillota bacterium (assembly GCA_012523945.1). Taxonomy (GTDB): domain Bacteria; phylum Bacillota; class Dethiobacteria; order Dethiobacterales; family Dethiobacteraceae; genus JAAYSO01. Next base: position 35,534 of record JAAYSO010000135.1, on the reverse strand, counting down.
CAAGCCGGACAAATCCGCCTAAAGGAAAGGCACGTAGTGAATAGATTGTTCCGTCTTTTTCCTTGCTTAAAAGTTTCGGACCAAAACCAAGGGCAAACTCAATGACACCAATACCGGCGTTTTTTGCCGCCAGATAATGGCCAAGTTCATGAAAAAAAACTAAAAGGCCGAAAATTACGACGGAGGCGATAAGTGTCAGCATTTTCTCACCCTTTCCTCTAAAGCAAACTGTCTTGCCAGAAGACGTGCTTGCCGGTCAGTGGCCGTCAAGGTTTCGTAGTCAGGAGCAGTGACTACTTTATGTTTATTCATCACTGCTTCAATTATACGGGCCACCGCTAAAAAGCTGATTTTGCCCTGCAGAAAAAGGCTGACAGCTTCCTCATTGGCTGCATTTAAAACAGCCGGCATGGTGCCGCCGATTCTGCCGGCTTCATAGGCCAATTTCAAACAAGGAAAGTTTTCATGATCGGGGGCGGAAAAATTTAGTTCAGTGATTTCTTCCCATTGCAGGCGGGGAACATCTAATTTTAGACGCTGCGGATAAGTTAGAGCATATTGGATCGGTAACCGCATGTCCGGGGCACCCAGTTGTGCCAAAACGGCTCCGTCCTGAAAAGTAACCATGGAATGAATGATACTTTGACGGTGAATAACTACTTTTATCTTATCGTAATCAAGGCCAAAAAGCCAGTGGGCTTCTATTACTTCCAAGCCTTTATTCATCATGGTAGCAGAATCAATGGTAATTTTTTTCCCCATCGTCCAGTTGGGGTGCTTTAAAGCATCCTCAACATTAACTGTACGTAATTGTCCCAGTGTATAGCCGAAAAAGGGACCGCCGGAAGCCGTTAAAATAATATTTTCCACAGCCGTATTTTCCTGTCCTTGCAGGCATTGAAAGATGGCTGAATGTTCGCTGTCAACCGGTATCACCGTCTTTTTTGCTTTTTGAGCCAGAGGCATTACTAAATGGCCTCCCGCTACCAGGGTCTCTTTATTGGCCAGAGCCACATTTTTCCCTGCATGTAAGGCGGAAAGTGTCGGTTTTAATCCGGCAAAACCTACAAGGGCATTTAAAACTAAATCAGGTTGTGCTTCTGCCGCCAGCTGAGAAATTGCGTTACTGCCGGCCAAAACCTCCACCGGCAAGCCGGCTAAAGCTGTTTTTAATTCAGCATACTTGCTTTCATCGGCAATGACAACTTTTTGCGGTTTAAACCGTCTTGCCTGCCGGATTAAAACTGAAACGTTCCGCCCGGCTGTCAGTGCATATATACGGAACAGGTCAGGATAGACAGCAATTACTTCCAAAGCTTGAGTTCCGATGGAACCGGTTGAACCTAAAATTGTAATCCACTTCACAGCTGTGCCTCCAGATTAAAGTAAAAAAGTATAGATAAAATAAGCTACAGGTGCCGCAAATAAAAGGCTGTCCAGCCGGTCAAAAAGACCGCCGTGTCCCGGCAGAAAACGTCCCGAATCTTTCACCTTGGCCTGTCGCTTGACGGCGGATTCCGCCAGATCACCTGCTTGCCCGGCAAAAGAAAATAATATGCCCAGCAAAACGGCAACTAAACGTTCTAAATTTAGGTAGGGGGCAAAGATGCCCATGATCAGTCCGGCAAAAACAATTCCGCCCAAGGCTCCCTCAAGGGACTTTTTGGGACTGACCGCCGGCAGCAGTTTATGCCGTCCAAAGGCAATGCCGCATAAATATGCCCCTGTATCAGAAGCCCAGACACTGAAAAGAACGCTTAAAACCAGCAGCAAACCATCAGGCTGATTGCGTAATAAAAGAAAAAAAGATAATAAAAAGGAAATATGGATTTGTCCCCAAAAGGCCAGTAGCACAGCCTGAAAATCAAAGGGGAAATGAAGCACCCAGAACAGGTTTAGCAAGAGAAAAAAGCAAACCAGAGCCGGCAAAATTCCGTCAAGCTGATAATAATACGCTAAAATATTAATCAGTATACAACCTATATAAGTCAGGACTTTTAAGTTTTTTTCCTGCAACGTAAAGATGCCAAACCACTCCCGCAAGGCAAGCAAATTGATGATTAAGAGTACAAGGAAGAAAAAATAATTCCCAACCCATACAGCGCCCAGTACAAGCGGTATACTGATTAGTGCGCTTACTACGCGTTGTTTAAACATCTCTGTCACTCCTGTTAGAGATTAATACCGCCAAAACGTCTGTCCCGCCTGCGGAAGGCTTCAATAGCAGCCAGTAAATGCTCGCCTTTAAAATCAGGCCAATAAACATCTGTAAACCAAAGTTCGGCATATGCCAATTGCCAAAGTAAAAAATTACTCAGGCGGATTTCTCCGCTGCAGCGAATCAGTAAATCCGGATCGGGCAAATCAGCAGTAAAAAGATATTGGTTAAATCTATTTTCATCAATGGTTTGTGGATCAAGCTTACCTTTAGCCGCTAAAAAAGCAATTTTACGGACGGCTGCCACTATTTCTGCCCTACTGCCGTAATTTAAAGCAAAATTAAGGATCATGCCTGTATTGGTTTTTGTTTTTTCAATGGCGGTATCAACTGCCTGTAACGTGTGCAAAGGCAGGCCTTCACGGTTTCCCGACATCCTGACCCGGACGTTTTTCTCCATTAATTCCGGTAAATCAGTTTTGAGAAATTCCTGCGGTAAACGCATTAAAAAATCAACTTCCGCTTTTGGGCGTTTCCAGTTTTCTGTGGAAAAAGCAAAGACGGTTAACACTTCTATTCCTAGTTCGCCGGCAGCCCGGATGGTACGTCGCAACGCGCCCATTCCTGCATGGTGACCGGCCGTTCGTGGCAGACCTCGCTCTGCGGCCCAACGCCCGTTCCCGTCCATAATAATGGCCACATGCCGGGGGACTTCATTGTGGTGGGAAGTTTTTTGCGGCTTTTTAGCGGGCAGCAAGCGGCGTAAAGAGAAAAGCAACGCATCCACCCCTTTAGAGAAGAACCCCCTTTTGAGGGGGCTGTTATTTTTATTTTTACCAAATTTCAGGCATTACTGTCAGCTGAAGCATATTTTCTCCAGGCCGGAAACGCTGTCTGACCACTCTGACTCTTGCTGTATTTGCCTTGTGTTTTGGGGGATTTGTTTTTTGCACGGTATACTTGATGCCGGCCTTTTCCAGGATTAATACAGCGTCCTCAAGGGAGTAAGCCAGAACATCAGGAAGTTCATGTGCCTGCACCGGTTAAACCTCCATAATCTCTTTTTCTTTGTCTGCTAAAACTTTGTCCACATTTTCAATCATTTTGTCTGTTATTTTTTGTACCTCGTCCATTGCCCGGTGGTATTCATCTTCAGTAATCTCACCGGCCTTTTCCATCTGTTTCAATTCTTCGTTGGCATCACGGCGAATATTGCGGATAGCAACCCTTCCCTCTTCTGCCTTTTTCCTGCATACTTTAACCAGCTCTTTGCGACGTTCTTCTGTCAACTGCGGTATAGCCAGACGGATAACGGAACCGTCTGTGTTGGGAGTCAAACCCAGATCAGATTTTAAAATAGCCCGTTCAATTTCCGGCACAGCATTTTTATCCCAAGGCTGTATTACAAGCAGTCTCGGCTCGGGCACGGAAATATTGGCCAATTGATTGATGGGCATAGATGAACCGTAATAATCTACCATAATCTTGTCCAATAAAGCAGGAGTAGCACGACCGGCTCGTAGTGATCCCAAGTCCTGTTTTAAGACAGAGACAGCTTTTTGCATTCTTTCCTCAGCATCACGAAATATTGCTTTCGGCATTATAATTCCCCCTTACTTTACATGTGTTCCGATTTTTTGACCCAGCAACACTTTTTTAATATTACCTGATTTATTTAAGCCAAACACAATTAACGGAATCTTATTATCCATACATAATGATGCTGCGGTTGAATCCATGACTCCCAGGCCTTTGTTCAACAGATCAATATAAGACAGTTCACTGAATTTTTTCGCAGTGGGATCTTTAAGGGGATCGGCATCATAAACGGCGTCTACTTTTCCTTTAGCCAAAAGAATTACTTCAGCCTCGATCTCTGCAGCCCGCAGAGCTGCCGTTGTGTCTGTGGAAAAATACGGGTTTCCGGTGCCGCCGGCAAAAATGACCACCCGGCCTTTTTCTAAATGTCTGATTGCCCTGCGCCGAATGTAAGGTTCGGCTACCTGTTGCATAGAAATTGCTGTTTGTACGCGTGTATCAACACCGCGGGATTCTAAAGCATCCTGCAGCGCCAAAGCATTGAGAACGGTTGCCAGCATTCCCATGTAATCGGCAGTGGCCCGATCCATGCCACGTTCCCCGGCAGGAGCGCCGCGCCAGATATTTCCGCCGCCAACCACAATGGCAACTTCAACCCCCATTTTCCAAATTTCTTCAACTTGTTCGGCAGTATCACGCAAAACATCCGGATCAATGCCGAAACCGCGTTCACCGGCTAAAGCTTCGCCGCTTAATTTGAGCACGATACGTTTATAAACTGCTTTTTCCATACCGGGCGCACGACCTCCAGTCAAAATATTCAACATGAGAACGGAATATCCTGTAAAAAAAGAACACCGGAGTGCTCTTTTTTTGAAATTTGTTTGCCACCTAATTTATGACTTTGTCATTTCTGCCACTTCATCGGCTAAATTGCAAGCCTTTTTCTCCAGCCCTTCGCCCATTTCATAGCGGGCAAAACGGCGGATAGAAATGTTTTCACCGATTTGAGCGATTTTTTCCTTGACTAAGTCAGTAACGGTAATATCCGGATCCTTAATAAAGGGTTGATCCAACAAACAATTTTCTGTATAGAATTTTTCAATACGGCCTGAAACAATTTTTTCAATAACTTTTTCAGGTTTTCCTTCATTTTTAGCTTGGGCTGCTAAAATTTCGCGTTCTTTTTCAATGACTTCAGCCGGCACGTCCTCACGGGATAGGTATTTGGGATTGCTGGCTGCAATTTGCATGGCAATATCGCGGACAAAGGCGCGGAATTCGTCTGTTCTGGCAACAAAATCAGTTTCACAGTTTACTTCTACCAAGACACCGATGCGACCGCCGAGGTGAATATAGGAATCCACAATACCTTCAGCAGCAACACGACCGGCTTTTTTGGCGGCGGCAGCCAAGCCTTTTTCACGCAATAACTCGACAGCTTTTTCTACATCGCCTCCGGTCTCGGTAAGGGCTTTTTTACAATCCATCATACCGGCACCTGTTTTATCACGTAGCTCTTTAACAACCGATGCGGGAATCATCGCATACCCTCCAATACTAAAATGTACTAAGATTTTGTTAAAAAAGCCGGGCAGAGCGCCCGGCTGCATTTCCAGTAATTTTACACTTCTTCTTCTACGGCTTCAGCGGGAGCGTCTGCTTCACCGGTCTCATTTTCAACTTCAGCGGGCTCTACCGTTTCATCTTTGACTGCTTCTTCTGTTGCGTCAATGGGCATTTGGTCTTGACGGCCTTCCAGCCCTTCCAGAACCGCATCAGCCATACGTCCCGAGATAAGCTTGACAGCACGGATTGCATCGTCGTTGCCCGGAATAATATAGTCTATTTCATCCGGATCACAGTTAGTATCCACAATGGCAATGATAGGAATACCTAACTTACGTGCTTCGGCAACGGCAATTCTTTCTTTACGAGGATCTACTATGAACAGTGCATCCGGCAGTGTCTGCATATTGCGTACGCCTGAAAGAAATTTATTAAGCTTTTCATACTCATGACGCAGCTTAATCACTTCTTTTTTCGGCAGGACCTCGAATACACCGTCTTCCTCCATTTTTTCCAACTCAATCAGGCGTTTAACCCGTGTGCGAATAGTTTTGAAGTTGGTAAGCATACCGCCCAGCCAACGCTGATTAACATAAAACATGCCACAACGTTCGGCTTCCAGCTGGATAGATTCCTGTGCTTGCTTTTTTGTGCCGACAAAAAGAATTTTGCCGCCGTCCCTAACCAGGTCACGTACAAAATTGTATGCTTCCTCCATCATGCGGACGGTTTTTTGCAAGTCAATAATATAAATTCCGTTTCTTTCCGTAAAAATATACGGTTTCATTTTCGGATTCCAGCGACGTGTTTGATGGCCGAAATGTACACCGGCTTCAAGCAGTTGCTTCATGGTAACGACAGCCATCTCCTGCACCTCCTCTCTGTTTAACCTCCGCCTCCTTCATTTTATTGCAGCACCGCTTGTCCGGCACAACTGCAATAATCAGGATACGTGTGTAATTTGGAACCGTCTTGTAGTATAACACAGATTGACTCCAATGGCAACAAAAAACATCAATTTCGGTTTTTAGTGCACTTTAAGCCAAATTTTCAGCGGCAGGCGATTAAAGAGCAAAATTTGAAAATCCTGTCCGTCCAGCTCTTTTTTCATGGTTTCCTTTACCATTTCATAGACACTGTCGCCAAACTCAACCGCCAATTGAGATGTATCAATGCCGTCTAAAATCATTTCCGTAGTTTTTTGCACATTGTTTTGCAGATTGCTTTCCAGCTGCTGCAACAGCTCATCCGGCATGCGAAAAACAAAACCTGCTATTTCCATGCGGGCGGGAAGCTGGTTTTGCATCCTTTTTTGTACAACCTGCGGTACTTCGGCTTTTGCTTTTTCCACCACTGTGGGCAATTGTTCTTTCGCCAGGGCGACAAATTGTTCCTGTAGCAGATATGCCATCATTTCACTGTCAAGGGGTACAGTGACACCTTGGGGCCACAAATATATGAGAAAAATAATGAACAGTAGCAATAAAGACAGAAATCCTCCGCCAAAACCTAACAAAAAGGATTTTCTATCCAGTGACAGGAATTTTGTAGATGCAGGCAAATCCATCTCTCCAAATACATTATTTCAGCAGTATATTATAACGCATTGGGAGATTGTTTATGACGGTTTATTTAAATAGAAACGCCCCGCCACAAATGGCCGGGCGTCTAGGTTTTACATATTGACAACCCTGCGTTTTTCCAGTTGCTCCAAGAGGTAGGGGTTTTTCACTTTAATATAAGTCCCCTTCATGCCCAGTGAGCGAGATTGAATTACTCCGGCACTTTCAAATTTACGCAGGGCATTGACGATTACGGAACGGGTGATGCCAAGCTGATCAGCTATTTTGCTGGCTACCAGTATGCCCTCATCGCCGTTAAGTTCGGCAAAAATGTTTTCCACAGCTTCTAATTCAGAGTAGGAAAGGGTGCCTATAGCCATTTGCACAACAGCTTTATTTCTGGCTTCCTCTTCAATTTTGTCAGCGCGGTTGCGTAAAATTTCCATGCCGATCACAGTGGCGCCGTATTCAGCCAAGATCAGATCCTGAGGGGTGAATTCTTCATTGAAACGTGCTAAAAGTAAAGTACCTAAACGTTTGCCGCCGCCCAGGATGGGAACAATTGTCGTAATCTTATTGGTAAAGAGACATTCAGTATCATCAATGAAGACACAATTGTTGCGTTTTTGTTTTAAATTAACTTTTGACTCATCGGCATTTAAGAGTTGAGCATTGTAGTCTGCCGGAAAAGCACCGTTTTTGAGTACCTGATTAACCATGAGTTCACACTCAAATTCATCAACCAGAGCATATCCCAGAATTTTTCCGCTTCGGTCAGCAATATAAATGTTAGCATGAATGACACTTTTTAGAACATTAGCAACCTGCTTAAAATCTACATGCTGTCCTGCCGTCTTTTGTAGTAATTTATTAATACGGCGTGATTTTTCTAATAATTCATTTATAACCACTGGCCATCATCCTCTCTTTTCATAGTATTTTACAGAATATACCTGCTTAAATCTCTATTTTGTACAATTTCTTGTAATTTATCCCTTACATATTGAGCTGTGATCGTTACTTCCTGGCCGGAAATTTCAGGAGCGGCAAAAGATAATTCTTCTAAAACTTTTTCTAAAATTGTATGCAGTCGGCGTGCACCGATATTTTCCATTTCCTGATTCAAAGTAAGGGCGGTACGGGCGATTTCCGTTATCGCTTCCTCTTCAAACTTAACGATAACATTTTCCGTCCGCAAAAGTTCTGTATATTGTTTCAGCAAAGCATTGGCAGGTTCCGTTAATATGCGATAGAAATCTTCTTGTGTTAAACTGTCAAGTTCGACACGAATGGGAAAACGCCCCTGCAATTCCGGAATCAAATCGGATGGTTTGGCAACATGAAAAGCTCCTGCGGCAATAAACAAAATATAATCGGTTTTTACAGGACCGTACTTGGTCATGACGGTACAACCTTCCACAATGGGCAGGATGTCCCGCTGCACGCCTTCCCGTGAAACATCCGGTCCTCCCGTGTAGTCCTTGCCGGCAATTTTATCTATTTCGTCTAAAAAAATAATTCCTGATTGCTCTGCCCGCATTACGGCTTCTGCATAAACCTCATCCATATCAATTAGTTTTTCTGCTTCTTCCTGCTGCAGTATCTTGCGGGCTTGCTTGACAGGAACTTTGCGTAGTTTTTTTCTTCTGGGAAGAAACTGGCTCATTATATCTTGAAAATTAAAGCCCATTTCCTCAAAACCCATACCCGGCAGGATCTCCATCATGGGAGGCTTTTCATCCACTTCTATTTCAACCGGCCGTTCTTCCAGCAGACCGGCTTGCAGCTGCTTTGCCAATTGTTCTCTCGTTTCACTATCACTCTTTCTTAACTCTTCTTGCTCTTTTTCATGCAGTTTCTGTTCTTCAGTTTTATAGTCCGCACTAAATAATAAAGTCAGTGGATTCTGGGTTTTGCGCTCTTTTCCGGGGCGTGACATCAGCAGGTCCAACAAGCGTTCATTAGCTAAAGCTTCGGCTTTTTCCGCTACTTCGTTCATTTTTTCCGCCTGGACAATCCGGACTGCCGTTTCCACCAAGTCCCGGACCATGGTTTCCACATCGCGCCCCACATAGCCTACCTCCGTAAATTTAGTGGCTTCCACTTTCACGAAGGGCGCATTCACCAGTTTGGCCAGCCGGCGGGCAATTTCCGTCTTACCTACTCCGGTAGGCCCGATCATTATAATATTCTTGGGAAAGACCTCGTCACGCATATCCTCAGCCAGTAGCTTTCTGCGGTACCTATTGCGTAAAGCAACAGCCACACATTTTTTTGCTTCTTTTTGCCCGACTATATATTTATCTAATTCGGCTACTACCTGCCTCGGAGTTAGCTCTTCTTTTTGCATCATATCGCCTCCGCTACCACTGGATGCTATAATACTTCCAGAACAATTTGATCATTTGTATAAATACAGATCTCACCGGCTATTTCTAAAGCAGCTTTTGCTATTTCACCTGCAGTTAATGCAGTGTAGCGAGATAAGGCCCTGGCGGCCGCTAAGGCGTAAGCTCCGCCTGACCCGATGGCAGTAATGCCGTCATCAGGCTCTAAAATCTCACCGTTTCCGGAGATAACAAGCAGGTTCTCGGGGTCGCCGACAATGAGCAGCGCCTCCAGGCGGCGCAGGATTCTATCAGTACGCCATTCTTTTGCTAATTCCACCGCTGCTCTGCGCAAATTTCCCTGATACTTTTCCAGTTGTTCTTCATATTTTTCAAACAAAGTTATGGCATCGGCAACAGATCCGGCAAACCCTGCCAAAACACGTCCTTGATAGATGCGCCGGACTTTGATGGCATTACTTTTCATAATTGTTTTGTCCCCAAAAGTAACCTGACCGTCACCGGCCAGCGCACAGCGGCCGTCTTTTAAAACTGCTACAATTGTTGTTCCCTGAAACATATCGGTCTCCTTACGCCCGCGGATGGGCCAAGATATATATTTCTTTTAAATGGTCTTGCGTAATGTGGGTGTAAATCTGCGTAGTAGACAAATTCACATGGCCTAATAGTTCCTGTACAGAACGTAAATCTGCTCCGGCATTTAATAAATGGGTGGCAAAACTATGCCGGATGCTGTGGGGACTGATACCTGCATTTAAGCCAGCCTGCCTTACATATTTGTCCACAAGGCGTCGAACGCTCCGGTCTGAAAGTCTTGTGCCAAACCTGTTCAGCCAGAGTGCTTTTTCTGTTTCACCTGTGGGGTTTTTACGTAACAACTGCCGGCGTGCAGTATTCAGGTAAGATTGTAATGCGCGTAGAGCAAAGCGGCCCAGTGGTACCAGCCGCTCTCTTCCCCCCTTACCCATAACAATGAATTGCTGCAAAGAAAAATCTATGGCATCAACATCCATGGCCACCAGTTCACTTACCCTAATCCCTGAAGCATACAAAGTTTCCAGGATTGCCTGGTCCCGCATCCCCAGCGGGGTTCTGGTCTCAGGGGCAGATAAAAGCTGCAGCATTTCCTCCACATAAAGAAATGATGGCAGTCTTTTACCAATACGCGGGGTGGAAACAGCCAGCCAAGTTTTGTCTTTTAGCAGTTCCTCCCTGTTGAGATACCGTAAAAAGGAGCGAATAGCCGATAATTTGCGTGCAATTGTGCGGCGTTCATAAGCTTCTTCTTTTAAAACAGATAAATAATGGCGAAGCGTACGGTAATCAACTTCAGCCAAAGAGTAAAACTTTTGCTGTTCTAAGAAAGCGATGAATTGCATTAAATCTAAAGCATAGCTTCTAAGAGTATGAAAAGAAGCTTTTTTTTCAGCTTCCAGATAAGAAATAAAACCGTCAACAAAACCCAACATCCGACGGCAGTCTCCTTTTTCAAAATATTTTAACATAATAAAAGCTCTTTATGCAAGTCGGATTTAAAAATATCTGGTAAAGACAGGCTAAAACAGCTTTTCTTTGCTAAAATTCTCCACTGCCGCCAGAGCGCGCCTGGCAAGCTCCCGTTTACGCTCTTTTTTAGGCACGCGTTTGTCCAGCGGCGGGAAGAGACCAAAATTAACATTCATAGGTTGAAAATCTGCTTTTTGGGGAGTGGTGATATAGCGAGTCAATGCCCCCAGAGCAGTCTCAGGAGGCCAGACAAGAGGGGTTTTACCGGCTACAAGCCTGGCAGCATTCAGGCCGGCAATTAAACCCATGCCTGCTGATTCTACATAACCTTCTACCCCTGTCATTTGTCCGGCAAAAAAAAGTCCCGGTTTACTGTGAAACTGCAATGTAGGAAGTAAAAGAGTCGGTGAATTAATATAGGTATTACGATGTATCATACCGTAGCGGACAAATTCAGCCTGCTCTAAACCGGGAATCAGCCGGAAAACTCTTTTTTGTTCCGGCTGGCGCAAGCGAGTCTGAAAGCCCACCAGATTGTAAAGAGTTCCCGCCGCATTATCTTGCCGCAACTGTACCACGGCAAAAGGTGTTTTACCGGTTTTGGGATCTGCCAGTCCAACCGGCTTCAGTGGTCCATAACGTAAAGTGTCATAACCGCGGGCCGCCAATACTTCTATAGGCATGCAGCCTTCGAAATACCTGTCCTCTTCACTTAAATGTCCATAATGCACGTCAGCTGCAAGTAACGCCTCGTAAAAACGGGTATACTCCTCCTTATCCATGGGGCAGTTAATATAGTCTGCACTTCCTTTGCCATAGCGGGAAGCTCTGAAGACACGCTCTTCGGCAATGGAATCTGCCGTTACTATGGGGGCCGCCGCATCATAGAAAAAGAGTGAGTCCTGGCCGGTTAATTTGGCGATTTCCTCCGCCAAAGTGTCTGAAGTTAAAGGACCGGTGGCAATAATCACAGGGTTGTTTTTACAGTCCGGTATTTCACGTATTTCTTCATTGATGACGCGGATGGCGGGATGTGACTTAACGGCAGCAGTAACCCCGGCGGCAAAGGCTTCCCTATCCACGGCCAAAGCCCCGCCGGCCGGTACGGCATGCAAATCAGCTTGGGCCATAATTAATGAATTCAGGCGACGCATTTCTTCTTTCAACAGACCAACGGCGTTTTCAATTGCTGCGGCGCGTAGAGAATTACTGCACACCAATTCAGCCAGCTTATCAGTGCGGTGGGCCGGCGTCATTTTTGCCGGGCGCATTTCGTATAACCAGACGGGAAAACCTGCTTCGGCAGCCTGCCAAGCTGCTTCAGCCCCCGCCAGGCCTCCTCCCACAACGATTATCTTACTCATTTGGTTTCCTCCCGGCGGCTGCGCCAGATGCCGCCCTTGTCTTCTTTTTGCTGCTGTTTGCTGCAAGCTCCTTAATCACTTCGGCGCAATCGGCATTGGCACACACAAGTTTTTTGCCTTTTTGGACAGTGATATAACCGCAATGGGGACATTTTTCTTTTTGTGGCAACTCCCACGAGGTAAAGTCGCAGTCCGGATAGCCGCTGCAGCCATAAAATTTGCGCCCTTTTTTAGTTCTGCGTTCCACGATGGGTTTTCCGCATTTAGGACAATCAACATTTATTTCCTTCACAATGGGCTTGGCAAAGCGACATTCGGGAAAGCCGGGACAGGCAAGAAATCTGCCATAACGTCCCATTTTATAAACTAAACGTCGCCCGCAATTAGGGCATTCTTCATCACTTTCTTCCGGTTCCAGCACTACTTCTTGCATCTGTTCTTCAGCCACTTTTAAACGAGCAGAAAAATTTTCATAAAAGTCACGAATAACATCTAGCCAATCCAAATTGCCGGTAGCAACTTGATCAAGTTTTTCCTCCATTTGGGCGGTAAAATCAACGTCAAAAATATCGGGGAAAAAATCAAGAAGCTGCTCTAAAACCACTTTGCCTAATTCCGTAGCGTAGAAAACTTTTTTCTCCCGGGTGACATAGCCGCGGGCTTGCAGGGTATTAATAATGGGAGCATAAGTACTGGGTCGCCCAATACCTTTTTCCTCAAGCATACGTACCAGCATAGCCTCACTAAAGCGCGGCGGCGGCTGTGTAAAATGTTGTTCCGGTTTAAACTCCAGCGGCTCCAGTTTTTCGTCTTTTGCCAAAGGCGGCAGCAGGCCGCTTTCTTCTTTTTCTTCATCGTCCTGACCTTCAATATATAAACGCATAAACCCGTCAAACTTAATTTGTGAACCAGAGGCACGAAACTCATAAGGCCCGGCATGGATTTTGGCCGTGACCGTATCATAGACGGCGGGGCTCATCTGACTGGCCACAAAACGCTCCCAGACCAGCTTGTATAAACGTAGTTGATCCCGCGTCAAAAAATCCTTTAGCTCCTTTGGGGTCCGGATTACAGAAGTGGGACGGATAGCTTCATGCGCTTCCTGGGCACCTTTTTTAGCTGTATAAACAGGCGGTACGCCCGGGACATAAGTTTTGCCATAGGCACTTTCTATATATGCCCGTGCTTCCGCTTGGGCAGCGGTGGAAATGCGGGTAGCATCGGTACGTATATAAGTAATTAGACCTACCACACCTTCTTTACCGATATTCAAACCTTCATACAATTGCTGAGCAATCATCATGGTTTTTCTGGTGGTAAAACCAAGTTTCCTGGAAGCCTCCTGCTGGAGACTGCTGGTGGTAAAAGGAGGTGCAGGTTTTCTTTTACGTTCCCTTTTGTTAACTTCCGCGACAATAAAATCTTGCTCTTTAATTGCCTTTAAAATTTCTTCCGTTTCCGCCTGGGTGGCAGGAATATGCTTTTTCCCTTTTTTACCATAATAGCGGGCGGTAAAAATCCCTTCTTTGCCCTTTAAAACTGCATCTAATGACCAGTACTCCTGCGGGATAAAATTTCCAATTTCTTCTTCCCGTTCCACGATTAAACGTAAAGCAACAGATTGAACACGACCTGCAGACAGTCCCTTTTTTACTTTCTTCCACAGTAAGGGGGAAATTTTGTAACCGACAAAACGATCAAGAATACGTCGTGCTTGTTGTGCATTTACCCGGTTCTGATCGATGGGACGGGGTTTTTTAAAGGCTTCCTTTACTGCATTTTTCGTAATCTCATTAAATTCAACCCGGCACGGGTCCTCTTCATTAATTCCCAGTGCCCGGGATAAATGCCAGGAAATTGCTTCACCTTCCCGGTCCGGGTCGGCTGCCAGATAAACCTTTTTTGCATTTTTACTGGCTTTTTTCAATTCATTTAAGATTTTGCCCTTACCGCGTATAGTAATATATTTGGGCTGAAAATTGTTTTCAATATCAATCCCAAACTGGCTTTTAGGCAGATCGATGACATGACCTAATGAGGCAACAACATTATACCTTTTACCTAAAAACTTTTTGATTGTTTTTGCTTTCGTCGGTGATTCAACAATAACTAAATAATTAGACATATGGCACCCCCAATAGGCTGCATACTCTATTACTACTAGATTAGACCACAGTTTTTTCCTACACACGTAAATAGAAGTTACCGGCCATTTTTTTGATCATGCCGTTTAATTCCAATTCAGTTAAAATGACGGCTAATTCGGCCGCAGAGAGGCCGCAGGCAGTAACTATTGTATCAAAATGGACAGGTTCATATTCCATACTTGCCAAAACCGCGGCGGCTTGAGCGGAAATCTTGCCGGAGTTTTCTGCCTTTGCCACCGGTTCTCTGCCCAGTTCCAATAAAATATCATCTGCACTTTCAGCCACAGCCGCCCCTTCTTTAATTAATTTATGACATCCTTTGCTGTAGGGGCTTTTAATGCTTCCCGGCACGGCAAAAACGTCACGCCCCTGTTCAAGGGCACAATCGGCAGTAATTAAAGCACCGCTTCTTTCCGCCGCTTCCACCACGATAACGGCCCGGGACAGACCGCTTATAATCCGGTTGCGCATAGGGAAATGAGCCGGTTTGGGCGGTGTTCCTAAAGGAAATTCACTGATAACGGCTCCCTGCCGGACAATTTTTTCCCTCAAACCCTTATTTTCCGGGGGATAACAGATATCCAAACCACAGCCTAAAACGGCAATTGTTTTTCCTTTTCCTTTCAAGGCACCTATATGTGCATAAGTATCAATACCTCGTGCCATACCGCTGACTATTACCACTTCAGAGTGTGCCAGGTCATAACTAATTTTTTCTGCCGTTGTCTTCCCATAGGCAGTTGCTTTGCGGGAACCGACCACAGCCACGGCAAAACTGTTTAGCACCTCAATCTGACCGCGATAATAAAGTACCGGTGGCGGATCGTGAATTTCTTTTAATAAAGCAGGGTAAGTTGCATCTTTTAACGTTAGTACCTGCACACCCAAACTGTGGCAGCGCTCCAGCTCCCGAAAGGGGTCTATTTTTTCCCTCTCTCTGAGAATCGTGTCTACAACCTTTGGCGGTAGGCCGGCTTCCGTCAATTGGCCTGCTCTCAGGGTAAAAGCAGCTTGTGCATTGCCTTGACAATACTGCAACAGCTTCTGTATCCGCCGGGCTCCCAAGACAGAAATGCAATTCAAAGCCAACCAAAATGGCAAGTCATGCATCAGCCTAACTCCTTTTGGCTTATCGCCTTAGATTCTACACTTACCGGTTGTTTCCTGCCCTGCTGTATAATTTCAAAAGCATGGGTATTACGCTAAATATTTTTCATTTAGTCTATATAAAGCAAGCCGGACTTCTGCCCGGCTTGTACTACGTTGATTTGTATTATATCATAAACAACTCCGGCGAACAACCGTTCTTAAGATAACATTTGGAATCGGTAATAAAGTTCCGGTTATTAACTTTAAAGTTACAAGAAGACGGATCTGTGATAAAGTTAACTCAGGAGGTGGTACTGATAAAAGCACTAATATTATTGCTAATCTTATTGTTTTCACTTACCGGCACCGGATGCCGGCAAACAACGGCGCGGAATCTTCCGCCGGAAAACAGTAATGAACCAAGTATAGAAACTCCTTTGCCCACCGAAAATGAGATTGCACCGCCCGGTGAAGAAACAGAAAATGCCGGGCCTGAAGAAGCAGAAAATACTGTAGAGGACATTCTGCACCTGCATCCAAATGAATTGGGCCAGGTAATGATTCTGATGTACCACGAAATCGGCGGCGAGGAAGGTTCCTGGAGAAGAACCGTGGAAAACTTTCGCTCTGATCTGGAAACTCTCTACCTGGAAGGTTATCGTCCCGTCAATTTAATGGATTTATTGTCAGGCAATATAAACGTGCCTCCGGGCACCACACCTTTTGTTTTAACCTTTGATGACGGAACATTAGGCCAGTTTCGTTATCTGGAAGATGAAGAGAATAAAACAGTCCTGGATCCGGACTGTGCGGTGGCCATCCTCTTGGAAATGGCGGAAAAGTATGATGATTTTTCAGTAGCCGGAACTTTTTATATCTATTACCCCGTGCCCTTCCGCCAGCAAGCCTATGTGGAAAAGAAGCTAAAAGCACTGGTAGAGTGGGGTTTTGAAATTGGCAATCATGCCTATAACCATGAGAACTTAGCAAAAATCTCTCGGGAGGAAGCTATTAAAGCACTGGCAAAAAATGTGCAGTCGACTTTAAAATATTTGCCCGATTACCAGGTTAGAAGTTTGGCGTTGCCATACGGTGCACGCCCGCGGGAAGACGACCATCTGCTTGCCGGAATCTGGGAGGATATTACCTATAAAAACGAAGCAATTTTGTTGGTAGGGGCAAACCCGGCTCCCTCTCCTTACGCGAAAAATTTTGATCCCCTGCGTTTACCGCGTGTACGTGCCGATGGACAGGAACTGCCCAAGTGGCTTGAGTATTTTCGGCAACATCCACATTTACGATATTTTAGTGACGGGGATCCTGAAACTATTACCTTTCCGGAAGAATTTGCCGACAAATTGGCGGAGACTGCCACCGGTGGAAAAAAAATCCGCCTTTATAACTCTGATGATTACTAATTTTCAGTTTTAATGACAGTGCCGCCGTATTGTTCCGTCATTTTCTTAATGGTCTCTTCATGACCGTCTTCATCCAGAACAATTAAAAGATAAGCTCCTTTTTGCCCTGTTGCTCCGGTTCCGAAAATTCCCTGGGCCAAATTAGGCATGGATCCGACCATTAAAGCGGAAACACTTAAATTACTGTCCGGCATATCGGTTGCATATTGTTTAACTGCTACTACAAAAATTTCTGTTTGCAAGCGTCTTTTTACTTCCTGGGCGGCATTGCCATTGTCAAAATAAGTTAAGAATGTTTTTGCCATTTTCATCAACTCCTTTTTTTCTAGCTTGCCTGGAAAAACAGTTTCCTATGCTCGCAGCATTTCACAAAGTAAGTTAATTTTGTCTGGATAACTTCCAGATTGCTGATGAACAATAGGAACAAGGAGGTGTTAAAATGGCAAACGGTGGACGTAAGAAAAAACGCCTGGTTCCGGGTGTGGAACAGGCGCTGGAAAAATTTAAAATGGAAATAGCTCAAGAACTAGGCATTACCAATTCAGCAAATTCCTGGGAGACCGCACTGGAGCAATACAAGCATGAAATCGCTTCAGAGCTGGGTATAGATACTTACATCCGGCAAAAAGGGTGGCAAAACGTGCCTTCCGCCCTTTGCGGTTCCGTAGGCGGGCGCATTGGCGGCCGGATCGGCGGCAATATGGTTAAACGCATGATTGAAATGGCTGAAAAAGAATTGGCACAAAAAAACTATTGATGCATTTTGTCAATGATGGCATCCGCCATCTCCATGCATTTGGCCGTTCCGCCCAGGTCTGGGGTAACAGTTTTCCCTTCCTTAATCACGGCTGCAAGTGCATTTTCCACCTGAGCAGCAGCACGTTTTTCTCCTAAAAACTGTAACATCATTACTGCCGTTAAAATTAAGGCTGTGGGGTTGGCAATATCCTGCCCGGCAATTTCTGGTGCACTGCCATGTACAGGTTCAAAAATAGCAATCCCGTCGCCGATATTAGCTCCCGGCACAACACCGAGGCCGCCAACTAAACCGGCGCACAGATCGGAAACAATATCACCATACAGATTTGGCGCCACCATTACATCATATTCTTCCGGCCTCATTACCAGCTGCATGCACATATTATCAACAATGCGATCGTTAAACTCAATTTGCGGATAATCTTTTGCTACCTCCCGTGCTACCTCCAAAAACAAGCCGTCAGTACATTTCATAATATTTGCTTTATGCACCGCCGTAACTTTACGGCGGTTATTCTTTATGGCGTATTCAAAGGCAAAACGGCAGATCCGCTCAGATCCTTTACGGGTAATAATTTTTATGCTTTCAGCTGCATCTTCCCCTACCATATGCTCTATACCGGCGTAAAGGTCTTCTGTGTTTTCCCGAATCATAACCAGGTCAATATTATCGTAACGCGTACGGATGCCCGGATATGTACGTGCCGGACGAATATTGGCGTAAGTATCAAAGATTTTGCGTAAAGCTACGTTTATACTGCGGAATCCGGTTCCTACCGGTGTGGTAAAAGGTCCTTTAAGGGCTATTTTATTTTTTTTAATGGACTCAAGCACATGCTCCGGCAAAGGTGTCCCGTATTCAGGAATGGCAAATTGGCCGGCCTGGTGTTCTTCCCAATCAATAGGTACACCTGTAGCAGCCAAAATCTTTGTTGTTGCTGCTGTAATCTCCGGACCAATCCCGTCTCCAGGCAGAAGTGTTATTTTATACATTGTTTCCTCCCTCTAACTAACTAATCGGCATATGTTAATTATTATAACAAGCAGAAGGTTTACTGTAAATGGTCGTTTAAAATATTTGAGTTTGAGTCCGGTGACAAGCGACTAAATGTCCGGGAGTTATTTCAAAAAATGCCGGGGGACGGTGACTGCAGGCAAAGGTAGCTTGGGGACAGCGCGGATGGAAGCGGCAACCTGCAGGAATGTGGCTGGGATCAACCGGCTCGCCTATAATTTTGGGTAAACAGCGCCGCTTTGGATCCGGTGAAGGATGTGCCGACAAAAGCATTTTTGTATAATAGTGCCCTGGGGAGCTAAAAATTTGCTCTACTTTTCCCCTTTCTACAATTTTTCCTGCGTACATGACGGCAACATAGTCACAAACTTGCCTGACAACAGCAAGATCATGTGAAATTAAAATATAGGCAAGATGTTTTTCTTGGCGTAAACTTTTCAGTAAAGCCAGTAAACGGGCACCTGCCGTTACATCTAAAGAAGACACCGGCTCATCCAGAATAAGCAGGCGCGGGTCCATAATCAGTGCTCTGGCTATGGCAACCCTTTGCTTTTGACCGCCGCTTAATTCATGTGGAAAGCGGTAGAGTAAAGTTTCCGGCAAACCTACAGCCTTTAGGGCTGTGAGTACCCTGTTAATTCTTTGTTGCCGCCGGTATTTTCCCTGAATAATTAATCCTTCTTCAATTAAATTTTTAACACGCATTCGTGGATTTAAGGCTGCAGTACTATTTTGAAAAACATACTGAATGGATGGTAACATCTTGCCTTCAATCCGTTCGCCGGCAAAATAAATGCAACCGCGTTGAGGCTTGAGCAGGCCGGCGATCAATTTTCCCAAAGTACTTTTTCCTGACCCGGATTCTCCCACCAAACCCAAAGCCTTACCGGCAGGCAAAGATAAAGAAACCCCGTCAACTGCCCGAATCCGGGTACCTTCCGCTGTATAGTAATACGCCACATTTTTTACCTTTAATAATTTTGCCATTGATAACCTCTTTAACTGCAAATTATTACTCGTGCCAAAACCGGTAATAACAATTCTAAAGAATGTGGCAGGCCGTTTGCCGTCCTTCCGCCAAAAGCTTGGTGGGCGGCTCTTTTTCCAAACAGATAGCTCTATAATGGGGACACCTGGCGGCAAACACGCAACCGCCTTCCGCAGTCAAACCTTCATTTGCAACCAAAGGTAGCTTCAGCGGCGCATCAAGCCGTGGCAATGAGGCCAAGAGTAGTTTTGTATATGGGTGTAAAGGCTTTTGCATAATTTGATAGACTGAACCTTTTTCCACAATTGTGCCGCCGCACATCACTAGCACCTCATCTGCCAATTGTGCAATCACACCTAGATCATGTGAAATCAATAACAGTGCAGCACTGTGGTTGTGCACATATTCATGCAAAAGTCGTAAAATTTGCGCCTGCACTGTTACATCCAAAGCTGTCGTCGGTTCATCAGCAATTAAAAGCATTGGCTTACAAGCTATAGCGGCTGCCAGCATTACTCGTTGTTGTTGACCACCGCTTAACTGGTGCGGGTAGTGATGAATGCGCTGTACAGCCGGCTCAATGCCCAAAGCTGAAAAAAGGCGGATGGTTTCCACCTCGGCTTCTTTTGGTGTCAAACCTTTATGTAAAATTAAAGGCTCCGCCACCTGCTTGCCTACAGTTTTTAAGGGATTTAAGCATGCAGCCGGATCCTGAAAAACAATGCCGATTTTACTGCCCCGTAAGCCTTGCCATTGACTATTGTCCTCAAAATGCATTGTTTTACCGGCAAAACTCATAGAACCACAAACTTTAGCTTCCGGCGGCAGCAATCCTGTAAGTGCTAAAGCCGTCATACTTTTGCCGCTGCCGGATTCCCCTACAATCCCCAGAATTTCCCCTGCCTGTACGGAAAATGAGACTTTGCGAACCGCTTTAAAAATACTGTTTTTTTCGCTAAAAGTAATTTCTAAATCTTTTACGGCAAGCACCCGCTTAACCCCTCCGTCTGACTCTGGTTAAACCCAGCTGTTTGCGCAGTCCTTCCCCTGTCAGGTGAAAAGCAAAGACAGTCAGAAAAATAAATAAGCCGGGAAAGAAAGCATACCACCAGGCATGCCGCAAATAAAGCTGGGCGCCGCGCAGCATATTTCCCCATGTGGGTATAGGCGGTTGAATCCCCAAACCGAAATAACTGACGCCGGCTTCCGTCATTACTGCAGCCGGTACACTTAATGTTGCCGCCACTAAAACCGGACCTAAAGCATTTGGCAATAAGTGATATAACATAATACGGAAATGATTGGCTCCCAACATCCGGGCTGACTGGATAAATTCTTTGGTCCGCAGCTGTAATACTTCACCGCGCACCAGCCTGGCCACACCGGGCCAGCCTGTGCCCCCAATGACAAAAATCACCAACCATAAGGCCGGCTCGAAAATTGCCACTAGGGTCAGCACCAGCAGCATGGAGGGAAAAACAAGCACAATGTCGGTAAAACGCATAATGAGGCCATCAAGTACTCCGCCAAAATATCCGGCAGCCATGCCAAGTAAAAAACCAATTGCTACAGACATGAGCATGGACAGTGTGCCTACAGCCAAAGAAACACGAGCACCGTAAAGTACGCGGCTGAAAATATCCCGCCCCAGTCTGTCCGTGCCAAATGGATGCTCTTTACAGGGCGGCTGCAGCCAGTTTTGCGCGTCTGTTTCGTATGGATCATGTGCTGCCAGCAGTGGTGCCAAAAGGGCCAGGGCAGATAAAATGATGATTAGACTGATACCGATGAGAAACTCCGTATTTCCTGCGTTTTTTGCTTCCACTGCTTTTCCCCCCGGTTATGCTTTTACTCTTAAACGCGGATCGATAAATAGGTAAAGCACATCAGCCAGAAAGTTGGCTATAGCCACCAGTGCAGCCGTGTATAAATTAACTGTCATAATCACCGGGTAGTCCCTGGCCATAGTGGAGGTGACAATAAAACGGCCAATCCCCGGCCAGGCAAAAACTTGTTCCGCCATCATGGCTCCTGTAAACAGCACGGGCAGGGACAGAGCGGCAATAGTAACAATGGGTATGGCACTGTTAGGTAAAACATGCCATAACATTACCTGCTTGTCAGTAAGACCGCGTGCTTTGGCGGCGCGCACAAAATCCAAATTAAGCACATTTAAGACGGCGCTGCGGACATGGCGTACATAGTAGGCAAAATTATGGAAAACCATTACAATGAGAGGCAGTACCATATGTTGCAGGATATCAGGCAGGCTGCCGTCTCCCGGTGTCCGCATGCCTACTGCGGAGAAAAGCGGAAAACGGTAAGCAAAACAAATAATCAACACTATTCCCAACCAATAACCGGGCACGGAAATCCCGGCCAAAGAATAAACCTGCACCATGCGATCAACCCAGGAGTTTTGCTTTTTAGCCACATAAATACCTACCACTAAGGCTAAAAACAAACCGATCAAAAAGGCGGTTACAGTTAAAAGTAAGGTGGAAGGCAGACGTTCCCTAATTAACTCTATAACCGGCCGGTTATAAAGCAGTGATTGACCAAAATCCCCCCGCAGCATTCTGCTCAACCAGGAAAGATATTGTGCCGGTAGAGGCTGATCAAGATTTCTCAGCTGTAGCCATCTTTCCACTGCAGTAGGGTCCAGGCGCAATTCCGGATTAGCCTGCAAAGGATGCCCCGGTGCCCAGTGCATGGTTAAGAAAGTAGCCACAGATACACCAAATAAAACCAACAGGGTTTGCGTAAATCTCCGTACCAGTTGAAAAATCACTGACTTCCCTCCCCGCCCTTGAGGGTCCATTCATGTACATTAAAGAAAACAGATTCAGGATGAGGACGGAACTTTTCCAAAGTGGCTGTGGCAGCATGGATGGCCTGCCGTGAGTAAAGCCAAATGGCAGGAATATCTTCAAGAATTTTTTTCTGTGCTTGGCGATAAAGGAAGGTTCTCTCCCTTTGCGTGGTTAATCTCGATGCTTGTTCCAATAACAGATCAACTTCTTCATTTTTATAGCCCAGGGCATTGCCCAGACTTTCTGAATGCCAGTGGTAAGATAAATCAGGATCTGCCTCTACTCCTCGTCCCAAAATGGCCAGTTCATAATCACCTTCATTGACGGCAGCCAGGAATGCTTCCCATTCCAAAAGCGATAATTGTATCTCAATACCTATTTTTGCCGCCTGTTCTTTCAGCAAGAGGGCAACATTCTCCCGAACAAGATTGCCGGCATTGAAAATTAAATTTAACTGTAAATTGTTGTATCCGGCAGCCACTAAAAGCTCCCTTGCTGCAGCCAAATCAACGGTCTCTGCCTGCAGTGATTCGTCGTAGGCAAAATGCAAAGGTAAAAGCGGTCCGTAAAGGGGGTCTGCATAGCCCAGGAGCACATTGTCCACGATTTCGCGCCGGTTGACGAGGGTTGCCAAAGCCTGCCGCACCCGCCTGTCCTGTAAAGGAGAATCTTTGTTTGTATTGATGGCAATATAATCGTAGACAAGGCGCGGGTTTGTATAGATTTTTATTTGCGGGTCGGTTTGCAGGAGTTTTACATCTTCAACTTTTACCGCTGTGGGAATAAGATCTAATTTACCTGCCAACAATTCAATAACTTGTGTTTCCACATTAGGGATAAAACGGTAATAAATATGATCAATTTCCGGTTTACCTAAAAAAAAGTCAGGATTGGCTTTTACATGTACGTATTCATCCGCATCCCATTCTGCCAATAAATACGGTCCTGAACTGACCGGCAGTTTAAGTGAGTATTCATGGGCTTCCAGTTGCCCTACTTCAACTGCGCTTAAAAGATGAGCCGGTAGCAGCGGAAAAGTCAACAAAGACAAAAACGGTGCATAAGGCTCTTTTAAAGTAACGGAAAATGTCTTTTCCCCAAGAACCTCTATTCCCTCAATCAAACCATCGGCAAATAAAGATTGATGATTTTCTTTATACTCCTGTGCACCGGCCACATACCGCAAAGGCAGGAACAACCAGCCTGTATAGTCAGGATGACAGATAACACGCATGGTAAAGGCTGCATCTTCTGCCGTAATGGAAACTCCGTCCGTCCAGTATGCATTTTCCTGCAAAGTAAATATATAAGTAAGATTGTCCCCCAAAACATCCCATGAAGACACCAAATGGGGCATGGGCTCTAATGTGTCTGGATCCGTGATTAATAGTGAGGCATGCAGTAAGCTTGCCACTTCCGCCGAGGCACTGTCACGGACAAAAATTGGGTTTAAAGTAACAGGACCGGCAATGGCGGCCACATGCAATTCTGATTCCTGACCGGCACCATGCTCTTTATAGCCGTGACAGCCGCTTAATATTAAAATTAACAGGCATAAAAGCGGTAGCAAACGACGCATGGTACCACCTCCTCTTCCCGGTAACGGTGTTTAATGTTTCGTTTAATAATATATGTACAAGTCCCCAGAAAAAGAACAAAGGCTTTTTCGGCCAAGTTTAGAAAAAGAAAAAACGGCTTCCTGTAAAAGCCGTTGATTGGCAACCAAAATCAAGCTTGGTAAAATGCACCATCAGAAGTAAGTTTTACTGAAAACATGTTTGATCCCAAGGAGCATTAAAACAATACCGGCAATTACAGCCGCATTGCCTTCTTTAAATTTCTGTGCATACTGCCTTCCCAAAACTGTACCTGTCGTCAGAAAAATAAATTTAGCAATGCCTACTGCCAGGGAGACAGATAAAGGGGTAAAGCCCATTAAAGCCGCACCGAAACCTGTGCCGAAAGCATCAAGGGCAAGCGCCACACCTAAAACAACTGCTTCAACAGCATTGATTTCTCCGGAATGATCAAAATCGGCTTTTTCCGGTGCTTGTAAAATGGCTGACAGTAATGCCAAGCCAGGTTTTTCAGGAGTTGGTTGAGCAGAATTTACTCCTTTACTGAAGACAGCCTGCTTAATAATAAAAATCCCCACAAGGATTAACATCATCCCCCCTAAAAGTGAAGCAAGTTCAGTACCGAAGATTTCTGCCACGCCACTGCCCGCCAGCATGGAAATAAATACAGAGACGGCGGATGATAAACAGATGATGAAAAGTGAGAGCGGGGGAATATGTACCCTGCGCAAACCATAAGAAAAACCGACGCCGAAACCATCTATTGATACTGCCATACCCAGTAAAATCACGGAAATGACCGGCAAGTTTGCTCCCTCCCTCCTGCAACTACTTTTATAGTATGGCGCCAGCGCCAAATGGTGAAAGAAAGCAAAATAAGTTGATATATTTTTCTACAGAAAAAAAGCATGATGCTGTAAAACACCACACTCTTTTATGTTTTCTTTGTTTTTACTTTTGGCAGGCAGGACAGTAATGAGTACCTCTGCCGGCAACCACAATGCGGCAAATCTCCTGCCCGCACCGGGGGCACTCTTTGCCGCTTTGTTTGTAAACACGTAAGTGATTTTGAAAAGCACCGGAGCTGCCGGCTGCATCACGGTAATCACTCATGGTGGTCCCCCGCCAATAAATAGCTTCCTCTAATACTTCACAAATACTTTGACATAATATTTTACATTCATTAAGAGTTAAACTTGCCGCCGGCCGGTCGGGGCGAATGCCTGCCCGGTGTAAAGACTCATCGGCATAAATATTGCCGAGCCCGGCCACAATTTCCTGGTTAAGAAGCAAAGCTTTGATACTGGTTTTTCTGTTTTTAGCCCGCTCAAAGAGATAACTTTCGTTAAACTCAGCGGCAAAAGGCTCCGGTCCCAGGGAAGCAAGACCTTTAATCAGCTGTAAAGAATGACTGGGTAACCAGTAAATTGTGCCAAATTTACGCACATCATGAAAAGCCAAAGATGAAGAATCACTAAAAATAAAAATTACATGGGTATGTTTATCGGGCTGAAAAACGTTTTTGGCAAATAAAAGCTGTCCGGTCATGCGTAAATGGATGATAAGGACGGAAGCATCGTGCAAAAAAATTTGCAAGTATTTGCCGCGCCGGCCGACACCTGTTATTTTGCGACCGGGTAATTCTTGCCGCAGCCGGGCTGCGCTAGGAATTTTCACGGAGCCTGAGTAGTAAATTTCTACCCCGGCAATTTTTTTGCCCACAAGTAAAGTTTCCAAATCTCTTCTAATTGTTTCTACTTCAGGTAGTTCAGGCATGCTGTCACTCTCTTTAACAGTAATCTGTAAGCGGCTGCATCTGAGCCCAATTGGGGCCTGCTTTCACATCCACAGTAAGCGGCACACTGAGTTTAATGGCACCTTCCATTTCCGAGCGGACCATTGCTGCCACTTCCGGTAAGATGCTTTCTTCCACTTCAAACACTAGTTCATCATGTACCTGCAGGATCATTTTTGCTTGCCTGTCAAAAGTTTTTAACCTTTCACTGATATTAAGCATAGCCATTTTAATAATATCTGCGGCAGAACCTTGAATGGGAGTATTCATGGCTGTACGTTCAGCAAAACTGCGCTGGTTAAAATTGCGGGAATTGATTCCGGGCAAATAGCGCCGGCGATTACAAATAGTAGTTACATAGCCTTTTTCCCTGGCTTCCGCCACAATCTGCTTAATATACTGTTCCACTCCGGAAAGCCGTTCAAAATAGCGTTCGATATACCCTTTTGCCTCTTGCCGCGTAATGCCCAGTTGGCGCGAAAGGCCGTAATCGCTAATACCGTAGATTATGCCAAAGTTTACTGCTTTAGCCCGCTCGCGTAATTCCCTGGTAACTTCTGACGGCTCCAAATCGAAGACTTCAGCCGCCGTACGGGTATGAATATCTTCATTTTTCAGGAAAGAGTCAATTAAAACTTTATCCTGTGAAATATGTGCCAATACTTTTAATTCAATTTGTGAATAATCGGCGGATAAAAGCAATTGTGTTGGCTTTGACGGCACAAATGCTTTTCGTATCCGTCTTCCCTCTTCAAGCCGGATAGGAATATTTTGCAAGTTTGGGTCAGAGCTGCTGAGGCGTCCTGTAGCTGTAACAATTTGATGAAAAGTAGTATGGATACGTCCTGTTTGCGGATTGATCAGTTTTGCCATGCCTTCCAGATAGGTACCCAAAAGTTTCACCAGGGTTCGATACTGTAAAATTTCCGCCACAATCTCATGCTGAGGTGCCAACTCCTCTAAAACTTGCGCATCTGTGGAATAGCCGGTTTTTGTTTTTTTAATCACGGGCAAACCCAGCTTTTCAAACAGAATATATGAAAGCTGTTTGGGTGAATTTAGATTGAACTGCTCACCGGCCAGTTGATAAATACGGTTTTCCAGCTTGGCGATACGCTCCCGGAATTCTTGGCGCAAATCATTTAAAGTGTCTTTGTCTACATAAACTCCTGTATGCTCCATTTTAGCCAAAACTTGTGTCAGGGGCAGCTCCAACTCGGAATAAAGCCGGTTTAGATTAAACTCTTCCAGTTTTTCTTTTAGTACCGGGTATAAATCATATAATGCGCGTACCGTGGCACAGGAATATTCCTTAACGAGGGCAGGATCCTTATCTTTTTTACCGGGAACGGCAGGCAGCCGGCGCTTTAAATAAGTTTGCGCCAGTTTAGCCGGAGGGTAACCGTTTTCCAACGGGTCCAGCAAATAAGCTGCCAGGACGGTATCAAAAAATGTACCGCCAAGTTCTCTACCCGTTAACTGACGGCAGAGATTGTTCCAGATTTTTGCATCATAAAGTAAGAGTTCCCAGGAAGAATCTAAAAAGGTTGTTAAGGCACTGCGGGCATCATTGGCTGCGGCTAAATCCAGATAGTAAGTTTGCCCTTCCGTAGCAAGGGCCAAACCGTTTATTTGCTCCTGCCAGCCGGCCTGAACCGGGACAGGCACTACTGCCAGGCGGGTACCGGCAGGAATTGTTTTAGTTATATCTTCCCACTGTTCCAGGGTAATTTCTGAGTAGCTTTCTTTGGTTTCCGCAGGCGTTTTATTTTCCGCAGCAGGCAGTTTTTCCAACAAACTACTAAATTCCAGACTTTGAAAGAGACGGCGTAAAGCAGGATATTCCGGTTCACGCCGCCGGAAATCGTCTGTTTTAAACTCCAGGGGAACATCCTTTAAAATAGTTGCCAGCCAGCGGCTTAAAAAAGCCTGCTGGCGGTAAGTCTCCAGATTTTCCCGCAGTTTGCCTTTAAATTCATCCAGATGTTCGTAAATACCCTCAAGAGAACCGTATTCTTTTAGCAATTTTGTAGCTGTTTTATCACCGATTCCGGGAACACCGGGAATATTATCTGAAGCATCACCTTTTAGCGCTTTATAATCAATAAATTGCTTGGCAGTCAAGCCGTAGCGTTCCTGTAACCTGGCTTCATTATACCGTTCTACTTGGGTAATGCCCCGGCGTGTATAAATAATTTCACTTGGTAAGTCCACCAGTTGAAAAATATCGGCATCTCCGCTGACAATTACCGGCACTAAACCGTTTTTAATTGCCTGGGTCGCCAAAGTGCCAATTAAATCGTCCGCCTCATATTTGTCTTTTTCCACTACCGGTATTTGCATGGCTTGCAAAAGCCGGTGTACATAGTCAATTTGCTCGCTCAATTCAGGCGGTGTCTTCTCCCTTTTACCTTTATAGCCGGCAAATTTTTCATGGCGAAATGTTTCCCTGCTTTTGTCAAAAGCTACAGCCACATATCCGGGAGCTTCATCTTCCAAAAGTCTTAACAGCATCATGGCAAACCCGTAAACGGCATTGGTATATAGTCCCTGTTTTGTTTGTAAAAGCGGCAACGCAAAAAATGCACGATAGAGCAGACTGCTGCCGTCTAAAATTAAAAACTTTTTATTCTTCACGGCAACGCTTCCTTTCTATATATAATCGCCAAATTAAGATCAGGAAAACGGGAATGCCGATTACATTCAGCCAGTCCCGCCAAGACGGACCTTTTAAACCGCCGGCAGCTTTTTCGGGGGCAGATGCAAATTGGGGAGGTGAATCTTGCACCGTTGCATTTTCCTGGACTTGTTTCATATCCAGAGGAATATCCTCCTCAATACTTAAAATTTCTTGGCTCTCCCCGGCGTTTTCCGCAACTTCAAACGCCTCCCTTGCACCCATTAAAAATATTTCGTTCTGGGTGGCTAACTCATTTTTTCCACCCGGTGGCAGTACATTCCCCGCTACAAGTAAAATAAAGACGGCGGCAGCTGCCACAAATTGCAATATTTGTTTGGGCAAAAATACTTGCTTTATTTTTGCTTCACTTTGCAGTTTTAGTAAAACATTTTGCCGCAAATTTGCCGGTGGCTGAACTTCTTCTGCCTGTTGCAGCCAGGCAATACTTGCCTTAAGCTCATGGATTTCAGCCCGGCACTGAACACATTGCGCAAGATGGGCTTCCAGTGCTTCTTGTGTTTCAGGATTAAGTAAGCCGTCCAGATATTCACATATATATTGTCTGCTTTGTTCACAGTTCATAATCCGCCCCCCTTTTTTCTTTTAGATGTAATTGTGACTCTTTTTGTTCCTCTCTTTGCAGATAGAGCTCCCGCAGACGGGAACGGGCGCGACTGAGGCGTGATTTTACTGTACCCAAACTTATCTCTAAAGCCTCCGCCATTTCTTCATAGCTAAATCCCTGCAGATCACGCATAATGATGATGGCACGCTGCTTGGGGGGAAGCCGGTGCAATAGCTCTTGAATTTCTTTTTGTAGTTCTTGCTCTAAAGTGATCTGGAGGGGACCCGGCCCTTCATCGGCAAATTCAAGCTGGATTTCACCGTCTGCAGTGGAAAGCGGATTATCCAAAGAGTATATGTGCGGCTTTCTCTGCCGTTTCCGGCGTTCATCGAGGCAGGTATTTGTCACAATGCGAAACAGCCAGGTGGAAAAACTTGACTGTCCCTGGAAAGAAGGCAGCGCCCGAAATGCCTTTAAGAAAGATTCTTGCGCCAAATCTGCCGCATCTTCTTTATTACCGGTCATACGATAGCACAATGTATAAACTTTTTTTTCATATTTTTGCATTAAAAGGTCATATGCATGCAGATCTCCTTTTTGACAACGGCTGACCAGCAGTTTTTCCTGCTCAGACAAGACGCTCACCTTCCTTCTTGTTGCGGTTACTTAATTTTATGCAGCAGATCTGCCATTTCCAGAGCACTGACAGCTGCATCCCAGCCTTTATTGCCTGCTTTTGTGCCTGCACGTTCAATGGCTTGTTCAAGTGTATCGGTGGTAATAACACCGAAAATTACCGGCACAGAACTATCCAAACTAACTTTGGCCACACCCTTGGCCACCTCGCCGGCAACCAAGTCAAAATGAGGTGTTGCTCCGCGAATTACTGCACCTAAACAGATGATGGCATCATAGCGTCTGCTTACCGCCAGCTTCTTAGCCGCCAAAGGAATTTCAAACGCGCCCGGTACCCAGGCTATTTCAATATTTTCGGCAGCCACATCATGCCGTTTTAATGCATCCAAACAACCGCTGAGCAGTTTATTGGTAATAAATTCATTAAACCTGCCCACGACAATGGCGAATCTATAGTTACGACCAACCAGTTGTCCTTCATAAACTTTATGCATAGTAACCTCCTTGCAATTTAATGGCTGAAAAACAAATTAATGGGCTAACAAGTGCCCTAATTTGTGTTTTTTAGCTAAAAGATAAGCTTTATTATCAGTAGAAGGTTCTATTTCCAAAGGAATTCGTTCTACAACGGCAAGCCCATACCCTTCTAAACCTTTAATTTTGCGCGGATTATTTGTCATCAGACGCAAATTGCGTACACCTAAATCGACCAGAATTTGCGCCCCCAGACCGTAATCACGCAAATCGGCGGGAAAGCCTAAAGCTTCATTGGCTTCAACTGTGTCTTTACCTTTATCCTGCAGGGAGTAAGCCTTAATTTTATTGGCAAGCCCGATGCCGCGTCCTTCCTGACGCATATAGACCAAAACTCCCCTGCCTTCTTGATTAATTTGCTTTAAAGCGGCAGCCAACTGCTGCCCGCAGTCGCAGCGTTTTGAGCCAAAAACATCGCCTGTCATACATTCTGAATGGACGCGCACCAGCACCGGTTCTGAGCCGGAAACTTCTCCTTTAACCAGTGCCAGATGTTCCCGTTGATCTAGACTGTTTTCATAAGCAATAATTCTAAAGTTGCCATAGATTGTGGGTAAATTGGCTTCGGCAACCCGGAAGATTAATTTGTCATTTTTCATTCTGTACCTGATTAAATCGGCAATGGTGATTATTTTTAACCGGTGCTTGCGTACAAATTCCAACAATTGCGGAACTCTGGCCATGGTGCCGTCCTCATTCATGATTTCGCAAATTACTCCGGCCGGATATAAACCTGCCAAAGTTGCCAAATCTACGGCTGCTTCCGTATGTCCGGCTCGTCTTAACACCCCGCCTGCAGCGGCTCGCAGGGGAAAGATATGACCGGGACGACGCAAATCTGAGGGTACTGTTGCCGGATCAATTAAAGCCCGGACGGTACAGCAGCGCTCTACTGCAGAGATGCCTGTGGTGCAGCTTTTGGCATCTACGGAAACTGTAAATGCCGTTGCGTGCCGGTCTGTATTTTGCGTTACCATCTGCGGCAAATCAAGGACATCAACCCGCTCTGCCGTCAGTGGTACACAAATTAAACCCCTGCCGTACTTGGCCATGAAATTTATGGCTTCCGGTGTTACCTTTTCCGCCGCCATCACCAGATCGCCTTCATTTTCACGGTCTTTACTGTCAACAACCACAACCATTTTTCCAGCCCTTAAATCTTCTATGGCTTCTGCCACAGTATTGAATTTCATTTTCTCACCACCTTTAAATTTACTTGAAATAATGCCTTCGGCTTACACCAGGTAATTTTCACGGTTTAAACCGGCAAAAGTTTTACAGAAAGCCATAATTAGTTAACATCTCCAGGGAAATGTCACCGTTTTTTTCGTCTTCTTCCTGTCCCGCCAGCAATCTGGCCACATACTTACCGATGAGATCATTTTCCAGGTTAACCGGATCATTAACTTTTCTTTGCCCCAAATTAGTCTGCGCCGCCGTATGCGGAATCACAGAGACGGTAAAGGCACTTTTTTCTAAAGAAGTCACGGTTAGAGAGATACCGTCAACGGCAATGCTGCCCTTGGGGATAATGTACTTCATCACCGCAGGCGGCGCGGATATGCGAAGAATAATGGCATTGCCTTCCTGGTGTCTGGCCGCTATCCGTCCCACATCATCAATATGTCCGCTTACAAGATGCCCGCCCAGGCGTGCTCCCAAAGTTAACGCCGGTTCCAAATTAACTATGTCACCCGGTTTTAATTCAGCCAAATTTGTCCGCCGCAACGTTTCCGGCATTATGTCCACTGTAAAGTGCCGCTCGGAAAAATCTACAACAGTTAAACAGACGCCGTTTACAGCAATACTGTCCCCCAGCTGCACACCGGCTAAAACTTTTTCTGCACCAACAGTAAGACGGGCGGCATCCTGCCGTACCTGCAATTTTACTACAACTCCCAGCTCCTGAATAATACCGGTAAAGATTTTGTTCACCCCTTTCTAATTTCTTGTATACTGCACATATCCGGTTATTAAAATATCATCTTCATAAAAATCATAGTTTACATTAGTCAGGCGCCATGCCTCTTCCACGGTGGCCACACCTTTACCGCCTACGGGTGTAGGTGCAGCAGTTCCCCCAAAGATCAGCGGGGCAATAAAAAAGTGGACTTTATCAATCAAACCGGCGGCAAAAAGTGCAAAATTAAGTGTGCTTCCTCCTTCCACCAAAACAGAAGTAATTTCTTTTTGCCCCAAGACTGTCATCATTTCCCCTAAAGGTACTTTGCCTTCTGCAGTTGGCGGTAAGGAAATAATTTCTACTCCTTTTGCCCGTAAAGCAGCTATTTTCTTTTTGTCAGCCGCCTCTGTAGTGGCTATAATTGTTCTTTCGGGGTTTTCAGAGATCACACGTGCTGTCAGCGGTATTTTTGCCGTACTGTCTATAATCACGCGCAGCGGATCATTGCCCCCTCCCGGCAGACGTGTATTTAAGCGGGGATCATCGGCCAAAACGGTGCCTATACCAACCATAATCGCATCATACTGGTGGCGTAAAAGATGCCCGTAGCGACGAGAGGCGGCACCGGTAATCCAACGGGAAGCTTTGGTGTGTGTAGCTATTTTCCCGTCAAGGGTCATGCCTGTTTTTAAGGCGCTGAAAGGTCTCTTACAAGTTATATACTTTATAAATGCTTCATTCAGTTGCCGTGCTTCCTGTGCCAAAACTCCGCACTGCACTTCAAGACCGGCAGCTTTTAATTGTTTAATTCCTTTGCCGTTCACCAGGGGATTGGGGTCTGTCATGGCTACAACCACTCTTTTAATACCGGCGGCAATAATTTTTTCCGTACAAGGTGCAGTCCTGCCTGTATGGGCACACGGCTCCAGTGTGACATACATGGTGGCACCTGCCGCTTCTTTTCCTACCTGCCGCAGGGCGATAATTTCTGCATGGGGCATACCGGCTCGCTGGTGAAAGCCTGAGCCGATAACTTTCCCGTTTTTAACAATTATAGCTCCCACCATGGGATTAGGGCTGGTATAACCTCTGGCCTTTTGGGCCAAATCCAAAGCAAGTTGCATAAAATATATGTCCTGATTCATACTTAACTTTTCACCCCAAAAGAAAAACCCCGGGAAAATTCCCAGGGTCGATAATAAATACCTGTCTTCCTTCTCCCATCCAGACTTTACTGTCGGCTCTGGAATTTCACCAGATCTGCCATAACGGCTCGCGGGCTTTACCGCCGGTTCGGAATTGAAGATAAATCTTCTCACCGTACCCTGAAGGAATTTTTATTATTATAACATAAAATTTTACTTAAACCAATTATTTAGCTGTTTGTAAAACTCTAATTGCTTCCTGCACATCATCCTGTCCAAAAATGGCAGTCCCCGCCACCAGGACCGTGGCCCCTGCCTCTTTCACTAGTGGTGCCGTTTGAGCATTAATCCCGCCGTCCACCTGAATTTCTATTGCTTTATCACCCACAATTTTTTTAAGTTGACGGATCTTGGGCAATACGGCCGGAATAAACTCCTGGCCGCCAAAACCGGGATTTACACTCATGATCAGGACCAGATCCAACTCATCCAGCACATACTCCAACACCGATAAAGGCGTTGCCGGATTTAATGCTACTCCGGCTTTCACGCCTAGAGCACGAATCTGCTGTAAAACCCGGTGTAAATGCGTACAGGCTTCCGCCGATACAGTTAGCAAATCGGCCCCTGCTTGGGCAAAAGCTTCAAAATAACGTTCAGGCTTTTCTATCATCAAATGGACATCAAAAAAAAGTGAAGAATGTTTGCGCAGCGCCCTGACAATCAGCGGCCCCATGGTCAAATTAGGAACAAAATGGCCGTCCATAATATCAAAATGAAGCCAGTGGGCACCGGCTGCTTCTACTTTTTTCACTTCTTCCCCCAGCCTGGCAAAATCGGCTGAGAGTAATGACGGTGCAATCTTCAGCATTAATATTCTCGCTCCTGTTGTTTCAATTCATCGAAAAAATATAAATAATTTTCATAGCGTGAAGCTAAAATCTTTCCCTGCTCAACGGCGGCTTTAACTCCGCAATCCGGTTCCTTGACATGCATGCAGGTATTAAAACGGCAATTTTCTGCATGAGGATAGAAATCGGGAAAATAATACGGCAGCTGTTGGCTAGTGATTTCTGAAAGCTCCAGTTGGCTAAAACCGGGTGTATCGGCCACAAACCCTTCCCCTTCCAGAGGGATCAATTCTACATGTCTGGTAGTATGACGGCCTCTTTTGCTTTTGTCTGAAACTGCGCCTGTTTTTAAGTTTATGCCGGGTTTAATGCGATTGAGCAAAGAAGATTTCCCGGCTCCTGATGGCCCGGCAAAGACAGAGACACGGCTGCACAATTCTTTTTGCAAAGCTTCAATGCCTTGTCCAAGTTTGGCGCTGGTAAAAAATATCTTATACCCTGCCTCTGCATAAAATCGCACCGGGTCGGCGACATCATCATGAGGCAAGTCTGCTTTATTAAAACAGATTATCGCCCGCAGCTGTCTGCTTTCAGCCAATACCAGTAAACGATCTAAAAGCTGGAGTGATATAGGCGGATTCTGCAGGGCACTAACTATAATAACCTGGTCAATATTGGCTACCGGGGGGCGATGCAAAAAATTTCGCCGCGGTTCTACCGTCTCCAGAACGCCTTCGCCGTTGTTTACCGTAAATTCTACGCGGTCTCCCACATAAATACTGGTCCTGTCCTTTTTAAAGCGTCCACGGGCGCGACAGCGATACTCCTTGCCCTCCCTGGTCCGAACATCATAAAAACCTCCTACTGCCCTGATCACTACTCCCTGCAGATTATATCCCTCCTCTTGATTTAAGGAAATGCTTTTACCTCCACATGACTTCCCCACCGAACTTCTACTGTGCCACTGCCCCAGCCGACAGTTTCAATTGGCCGGCCTTCACTGATATAAGTTTCCTCACGGTCGCCCATTTCGTCATTAATGATCACAGTAATTAGCTCGCCTTGCGGTATATCGGCAGTCATTATAGTAATGTTATGTTTTTCTAGCTGCGGTTCTTCCGGACCTTTACTAATTACCAGATCTACATAATCACCGGCCTGCAATTTTTCTCCCGGCTCGGGAAACTGATCAACAACAATGCCGGCAGGATACTCTTCACTATATACTTCATCCGCCATGCGCGGAATCAGATCAAAGTATTGTAACCAACTTTCCGCATCCTCCAAGGTACGCCCGGTCAAATCAACCAATTCTATCGGTTTGCTCCCGATACTGACGCGTATTTTTACCGTGGAGCCTTTGGCAATTTTATGGTCAGGGCCGGGATCTTGAGAAATGACAATTCCCGGCGGCTCATCACTGTATTCCTCCACTACATCCACTTTAAAGCCGCTGTCCTCAAGTTTTAACTCTGCGGGTCGTCTTTGCATGCCAACCACATTGTCCACATTAATCAATTCCGGTCCGGTGCTAACAAGTAAAGTTACTTCACGTCCTTCTTTAACCGTCCTG
>JAAYSO010000134.1 GCA_012523945.1 Bacillota bacterium | reverse complement strand
ATTTTAGGAACTTTTGTTTCGGCTTTGACAAGTTACCATGAGAGGAAAATTTAGCCTGAAATTCCTTAATGTAACGAATAAAATAACTGCCATAGGGCAAATTTTATTGGCTGCAAAAGCGGTTGATAAAATGTCAAAAATAATAAATATGATAAGGAAGAAGGGAACACATTGAAAAAAAGATTTTTAGTAATTGCAGTAGCATTAGTGCTCATGCTATCATTAAGTGCAACGGCTTTTGGAGCCAATGAGCAAAGTGTTGTAACTACTTTTAACGGTACAGTGGAAATAACAAATGTGACAAGGGTAGGCAATATCTTTGACGATGAAGCTTTTGATATGTACAAAATAGACGAGCTGCTTAAGATTTCAGACAAACCTGTACCTTTTGAAGATTATTACGAGCTGTATTATGCTGATGCTCCGGTAACAGTAACACTAAAAAAGCCTGATGATGACGTATATAGTATACTTTGGTATTATATTATTGCCCCGGAAGACGCTCTGAATATAACAGAATATGAGGCAATTGTATTTGATTACGAAATCAGTGAGTATGTACCTTCCTCGGCATATCATGGTACAGTTACGATTAACAAACCTGGTGTTTATTATTTCTACCTTATTAATAGTAGTGGGGTTAGTGATGAGTTTGATATTGGCATTTACATAATAGTTGAAGGTCAGGCAGATTCTGCTCCAGCAACACCTGCACCAGTAGAGGCAAAACCAACAGCTTCAACTGTATTAGTTAATGGTACAGCCATTGAATTTGATGCTTATCACATTAATGGCAATAACTATTTCAAGCTAAGAGACTTAGCACAAGCTGTGAACAATACAGAGAAGAATTTTGAAGTCATTTGGGACGGGGTAAAAAAAGCAATTAACCTTGTCTCCAACAAACCCTATACTCCAGTAGGTGGCGAATTGGCAAAAGGGGACGGTAAGGCGAAGGTTACCGCTCCAACCACTGCAAAGATTTATAAAGACGGCGAAGAAATATCTCTAACGGCTTATCATATCAATGGAAACAACTATTTTAAATTAAGAGACATAGCTAAAATCTTTGACATTGGTGTAACCTGGGATGGTGCTACCAAAACAGTTATTATCGACACAAGCATAGGCTATGTGGAAGAATAAAAAGGCACACAATAATACACCCTTTAGCAAGATGTTGTTAAAGGGTATATTTTAATCTGAGCAATATAACTCATGGATGATCAGGGAATAGAGACGTTTGAAAGGACTATACTATCAAGATGTCTAACAAATTGGTATATGGAGGCTGTAAGCATGAAGAAAATAATTATTCTTCTAGTATGTATGATAACGGTTTTTAGCTTATGTGCCTGTGGTGGTAACATTAAAAATGTCAAAGTGGTAGATGTAGAATCCGAAATATATACTTCTGCTGAAATTAATGCTGCTATTGAAATTATCAAACAAGAGTTCAAAGAAAACTGGAAAGGGTGCACATTAAGGGAAATTTGTTATGCCGGTGATGAAACTCTTAATGATTATCAAGATTGGGCAGGCAGAAATGATGCAGATGAAGTTATAGTGTTATTGTCTGTTTTTAATGTAGGTTCATCAGGTGGTGATGGCTCACTTAATCCCAATAGTACATATACGAATTGGAAATGGATTTTAGGAAGAAATTCCGGTGAACAATGGAAACATGTAGATCATAGATATTAATTACTGCCAAGGCGGGGCACATTGGGTGTATTTACAAGGTTTAGGGTGAAAGATGACAAAATATTAAGAATACATAATATTTTATAGAAACATTGAAATGAAACATGTATAATTGAACTGAACCTGCATTGAATATCGCAGGGATGAAAAAACACAGAAAACAATATTCGGAGGGCCAATATCTGCTGAGGTGTTGTTATGAAAATATTCCTTAGTCTATATCTGGTTCTTGCGGTTATTTTAGCTCAGTTTTTCGCCGCTTATTTTTTTTCAAAAGGTAGGACCAGCTATCGAAAGGCATTCTCTGCCCTGGTTTTATGTATCAGTATTTATTTGTTTGGTTACATAATGATTATCAATGCAAGCAATTTGCAAGAAATGATTTTTTGGAATCAGTTCCAATATTTTGGGTTACCCTTTATTGCCATACTATGGCTGTTAGTGGCACTCCTTTATACAAAAACCATCTATTCTCTAAAAACCGGAACGGCATTATTGCTTTTTGCGATACCTGCAATCAGCTTTTTTATGCGACTTACAAATCACTGGCATCGTTTTTTCTATATAGACTGGGAAATAAGGCAGTTCGCGGGATACAGCTCTTTATATATGGCAAGAGGATTCTGGTACTATGTCAACATTTCTTATGCCATATTGTGCCTGTTTCTGACTGTAATCGTTTACTTTGTGGGATACTTAAGAAATAAGGCTGGCTACACCAAATCTCACTTTATGGTTTTCTTTTTTGCCTCTTTACTGCCTCTCATTGGGATCGGACTGATACTTTTCGCTTTTGATGAGCGGAGCATTGATTATTCCGCTTTAATCATGCCTGTTTCTCTTCTTGTTATTACTTATGGCATTTTAAAGTATGATTTTTTGGAAATAAAAACCTTGGCCCGGGAAACAATCTTTGAGAACAACTTGGCCGGTATGGTAGTATTAGGTCCCGGGAAAAGGATAATAGATTATAATAAAGCTGCCGAAAAGTTTTTTGAAGCAATGAACATTTCATTGGATAATCACCCCATAGAGCAAATTCTAAACCAGGAGCCAAAGCTGCTGAAAATTTTTGATAGTGAGGCTAGCCATG
The DNA here is from genome assembly GCA_012523945.1 of Bacillota bacterium. Classification (GTDB taxonomy): domain Bacteria; phylum Bacillota; class Dethiobacteria; order Dethiobacterales; family Dethiobacteraceae; genus JAAYSO01. Next base: position 3,856 of record JAAYSO010000134.1, on the reverse strand, counting down.
ATTTTTCTTTGGAGATAGATGGGCAAAAACGATTCTTTGAGATTGACGCGGTACCGCTGGGAGATGCCCATGATGGTAATGCGAGATTACTTAAATCTATCCGTGATGTGACAGAAGAAAGAAAAATTCAGGAGAAACTAAAGTTTTTGGCTACCACAGATTCTTTAAGCGGCCTCTATAACCGGGCTGAATTTATGAATTTGACCCAAAGGGAGTTTGTTTGGGCTAAAAGAAATAATGAGGAATTATCATTGTTGATTATGGATTTGGATAATTTTAAAAACATCAACGATACCTTTGGACATGTGGCAGGGGATGAAATAATCCGTGAAATGGGTAACCTAATAAAATCCTCTTTTCGCAAAACCGATATTGCCGGGCGCATAGGTGGAGAAGAATTTGCAGTGGTTTTAAAAAACGCTTCCTTGGAAGAAGCGAAAAAGGTGGCGGAACAGTTTCGGGAGACTGTAGCCAGGAGCAAAGTAATTTACGGTAAGCAGGAAATAAGTTTTACTGTAAGCATTGGAGTAGCGGCAATCCGTGGTAACCATGATGAGATCAATGAAATTACAGATATTTTAAAAATAGCGGATGATGCCCTGTACAAGGCAAAAGCTATGGGGCGAAATTGTGTTTTTACATTGGAGTCAGGATAGAAAAGTTATTAACACCACTTGAAGAAAAAATGCAAACCTGCATTTTTATCGAACTAATGCTCAAGGCACTCCTTATTAGAGTGCTCTTTTTCTGCGTCAGGAAAGCAGTATATGGCTGCCAAAAGGAGAATGGAGGTATATTATGCTCTTTGTCTGTTATCCAAAATGTAGTACCTGCCAAAAGGCGAAAAAGTGGCTGGAGGCAAACGACATAGTCTTTACTGAAAGACATATCAAAGAAAATAATCCAACCAGCGAAGAATTGAAAACTTGGCATAAACAAAGCGGTCTGCCACTAAAAAGGTTTTTCAATACCAGCGGACAGCTGTATAGGAAGCTGAAGCTGAAGGATAAACTTCCGCACATGAACGAAGATGAAAAGTACAGTTTGCTGGCATCAGACGGTATGCTTGTAAAGCGTCCGATTCTCATTGGTGATGACTTTGTTCTAGTGGGCTTTAAGGAAGCAGAGTGGAAAACTACACTTGATATCGAATAGCTAACCTGATACAAGGGCACTACCCTCTCCGCTTGCTGCGGAAGATAATATATGTCGTGTTCTAAGAAGCAGAGAAAAGAGGAACGACAATGATAACACCGGAAGACGTTAAACAAGTAGCAATAAATGCCGGCTTTAGTGAAGCGGGAGAGATTCAGCTCTCTAACCTCAAATTTCATCGGAGTATACGTAAGATGTGTGAGGATAATGTTTGCAGAAACTACAGCACAACATGGGCATGTCCTCCTGCAGTGGGAACGCTTGAAGAGTGTATGCAAAGATGTAGTCAATATGCCCACATGGTAATATTTAATCAAGTGTTCAGTTTAAAGAATTCTTATGATTTCGAGGGAATGAAGCAAGCGCTTTTAAACTTCAAAGCAACTGTAGACATATTTTATGACAGCATACACGGAAAAACAGAAGACCTCCTAATTCTTTCCAATGAATCCTGTGTTCGTTGCCGCAGGTGTACCTACCCGGATGAACCATGCAGGTTTCCGGATAGACTTTTTCATTCTATCGAAGGCTATGGGTTTATTGTCTCCGATCTTGCAAAAGAGGCCGGTATCAAATATACAAACGGGCCTAACACAGTAACATACTTCGGGGCAATTTTATGGTGATGGAGGTTAACGGTAGCATTAGGTCACCGTTGTCTTCTTAAAATAGATGATATTACCATTTAGTCCGGAAAGGTGCGGGCAAAAATATTGCTTTTTCTTGACAGTATATGGCATAAGGGTATAATCTATAAAACATAGTCACCATTAATATACTAATTGTAAAACAGCGCAGAATGGAGACGGATGATGGAAAAACAATATCAATATTATACTTGTCTTGATAATAAAACTTACCTGAAGCAGATATGGGATCTGCTCCGCAAATATAATAATGAGTTTATACCGCCTTTATCGGTTAGAAAGCATACAGATCAAGCAGTTTTAAAAGAATTAGAAGTTAATGAAAGTGAGCCAAAAGCTTATTACGAAGAATTGAAAAAACAAGCTTTTATCTTATGCATTGGCGAGGAGGACAAAGTTCTTGGTTTTATGTCTCTGAAGGAGAATTATAAGATTAAGGAATTACAAGCATTGATCGGTAATAAGCGAAACAGTTATGTATCAACCGTGATTGTTGATCAAGAGAGCAGGGGGGAAGGCATTGCTGCGGGAATGTACGAATATCTTGAAAACAGCCTTCCGGAGGAGAGAACACCTGATGTTATTTCCACAAGAACTTGGTCAACTAATGATTCACACATAAAGATATTGAAACGAAGAGGCTTTTCAGAAGCACTACGAATTCACAATGACAGAGGAAGTGGTATTGATACGGTTTATTATTACAAAATATTGAAACCGTAAGCTTATAATTTAGCGAATGAGATAGAGTGTATTACATTATAAGAAACTTGCAACATAAAATGTTTGAGAGTTTTAAAAGAAAAATAGTATAAAAAGCTAGGGGAGAAGTGCGAAAATGGACGGGGACAATATGAGCTTATGGATGAAAATAAGAGCGTATAAGCTTACTTCCAATATCAGTGTATTATTTGTACTCTTTGGGTTTATGGTAATGTCAATTGTTGTTTACATTCTACCACTCAATAATAAGATAATCACAGATCTTTCGCTGGCATTTGCCACCTCTTTATTGGCATCAATATTTTGTTTAGCATCTGAAACATACGTAAGGTACCGTACCTATGAGAATGATAAGTGTTTGGAAGGTATAGAAGCACTGGGAATTGCAGATCTGCATTTTGATAAACAGAAATTATTAGTCAAATTATTAACTGATTGCAATGAGGAATTATGGATTTCAGGCTACCGCTTGATCTTAACCAGTCAAGTGGCAAGGTATTTAACGGAAGCTGCCGGTCGTAATATTAGAATAAAAATACTGATTACACCTCCATGGGAACCGGCATTTGAAATGGTCTATGGGGATTGCCAACGAGTAATAGACAACTATATTACAGTTTTTGATGCCATCAAGCGTGGAAGCCATAATGTAACGGAATTATGCGAGATTAGATTTACAAATAAGCCGTTGTTTAATGATACATATAAGGTTGATAATCATCTCATAACGGGGCCTTATATGCATAATAGGGATGAGATTAATAAACGTATTACTGCCAATGACTTTTTTACTTATGAATTAACGAGAAAAAGCCGTCTATATAATCTCATTGAAGGTGAATATGATACAATTTGGAATGAAGCCAGCATAAAACTTGACTGGGATAAATATGAGTCAAAGCGATCTATTTTTAATCGAAATGATATGACCGAAACAGACAGAATAAACGCGCTGAAGGAGTCGGTTATTCCGGTATAAACTAATCTTTCTCACCTGGTCGAATTTTATGACATTAGGAGCACCTTCAGGTATTATCTGATGTGCTGTTTAGGGATGTATTTTGCGCAATGACCCTTTGCAATTTTGGGGAATTCTATTTGCAAAAGTGGGGAATTTGTGTTGCAACTTTGTCCATTTTTAGTTTACAACAAATATTGTAAGGTTCGATCTTAGTGGCTCGCTGATAGGTAGGCACTTCATTTCAGGCATCTTCAACGTTCCAATATTTTGCCACGGTGCCACGGTCCATGGCTAAACGTTTGGCTGTGGCAGTCTTACTAAGTCCTGCATCTCGGCATTTTTGGATATTCACGATTTCCCACACTCCTGT
>JAAYSO010000133.1 GCA_012523945.1 Bacillota bacterium | reverse complement strand
TAAAGGATATCAAGGAATGTTCCCATGTTAAAGAAACAAGAGAAATTATCTTGCACGCAGAAAAACTGTACAATAAATATTTTGCTAATTTAACAGCAGACAATATGATCGAGGAAGAATTTATCCAGAAAGTAGAAGACTTTGACTGGCAGGACGTGGACAGCAGTTTTGCCGACTTTTTGTTTGAAGAATTATTTAAAGATGATGAAATCGATGAACAAGTGGAACAATCAGTGGAACAAATGAGCGGTGCCTTTTTAATCGAATCTCTTGGTGAACTGAAAAGTGACCCTCTCACCTCCAAGGCACAAGTAGTGTATGTGGACGAGGAAACGGCGGAAAAAATCTATAATAAGATTGAATATTACTACGGCAAATCATATTTATCCCCGGAAGAAGTGACCCGGCTGCAACAAAAAATCTGTACAGATATTCATTTAGGTTGCCGGGTTCATTTCACCGAAGGCGTTTTAAGAACGAAAAGTGAAAATTTATTCCAGGTAAAACTGGCATCCAGGCACAAGGAAAATAATCTTTCCTATTACCGCCAAAAACCACGCGTTTATAAAAGAAATATTATGCGGCTAAAGCAAACAATCTTGCAGACCATGGTGGCGGAAAACCAAAAAACAGTAATCCCTGCCGATCATGGTGTCATTGTAGCCAACAGGTTATGGCGGGTGGGCAGGAGTGATAACAGAAAACTCTTTAACAAAATTATTGATAATGAAAAAGGCCGCTATGTGGTTGATATTTTAATTGATGCCAGCGGTTCCCAGCGGGCCAATCAGGGGAAAGTGGCTGTACAGGCCTATATTATCAGCCAGGCTTTAACTTTGGCAAAAATCCCCAACAGGGTCCTTGGATTTAATAGTTTTCTGGATTATACAATTCTGAGAAGGTATAGGGATTATGATGATCCCGTTTGGGTTAACGAAAATATTTTTGAATACTTTGCCGCCGGCAATAACAGGGATGGATTAGCCATCAGGGCAGTCTGTGAAGGCTTAAAAGAAAGGGAAGAAGAAAACAAAATCCTCATGGTTTTAAGTGACGGCAAGCCCAATGATATCAAAATTTCTAAAAGCGGCCAACGCTCCATTGAAGGAGAATTGCCCTATAAAGGCATAACAGCATTAAAGGATACCGCCCGGGAAGTACGCCGGGCCCGCAATGAAGGCATTTTAGTCCTGGGCGTATACACAGGGCGGGAAGAAGAGCTATATGCCGAGAAGTATATTTACGGGAAAGATTTTTTCTACACGAAAAACATTGAAAGATTATCAGACATCGCCGGCATGTTTTTGCGGCGGGTCATTGAAAACTATTAAAACAAAAGCATCCTGAGGCAAGTTTGGGATGCTTTTTATTTTTGCAAGCGGAATTACCTTGTTTTCAACTGGAACCGGGTGGTATTATATGGTCAGAAAGAAAATTCCTGCAAACTTGCAGGAAGGTTCACCAATACCGGAAAAGAGGTGTTTTAATGCCTTTTATCAGAGTCAGTGTGACGCAAAAACTTGCCGAGGAAAAACAAGCTGAATTAGTTGAAGGTCTTGGGGAAGCCATCAGTGTGATTCCGGGCAAAGACGGGCGCGGGCTCATTGTAGACCTGGAAGACGGTAAAACCATTTTTTGCGGCGGAGTGAAACAGGAAAACTTCGTCTTTGCTGATGTGCGTTATTACTCAAATTTCACCTACCAGCAGAAAAAAGAATTCACAATTGCCGTTTTCAAAGTGTTTGAGAATGTTTTAGGCACTACTAAGGACAAGGCTTTCTTAACCATCACTGAATATAACAATTGGGGCGGCTTCGGTAACTTTATCGACGAATATTATTCTGATTAGGTAACTTAACCCAAGTCTCCGGGGTTTTTGAAAATAAGATAAAAGGAGGTTTTTTCGATGTCAAAAGCCAAGTATGCAGACTGTATAGTCACCCTTCCCATCCATAAGATTCAGGATACGGAATTGATGCATGTAGGAGCAGATATTCTTAATGGCTTTGCCTGTGCCATCACTTATGCTTACGCTTTCACCACCGGCATCACAGGCCTCTCTACCAAGCCGCATGTTCATGATTATGATGAAGCTATCTTTTTTCTCGGTTCTGATCCGCGTAATTTCAGTGATTTAGGCGGCGAAGTGGAGTTTTCCATCGGGGCGGAAGGGGAAGAAGAAAAGTATACTTTTGATAAGCCTACCGCCGTGGTCGTGCCTAAAGGTGTACCACATTGCCCCATTGTGACAAAACGCATTGAAAAACCATTTTTAGTCATGGCAGTCTCCCTGACAGACAAAACAAAATAACCCAGGTGCATTATAACTGGCTTAAGGATGATACGATTGCTTTATTTGCGTACTTATACTTTTCCCACTGAAGACAGTGAATTTGACTATCTTTTAGAAGTGAAAAGAAAGTGCTACAATACTTTTTACCCCTTTAAGATTTTATCAAAACATTATTTTGAAAGAATTGATTTTGAGACCATCACAATCTTGTACGGCGGCAACGGTTCCGGCAAATCCACGGCCCTCAATGTAATTGCGGAAAAAATCGGCATTCAGCGAGATTCTCTTTTTCACAAATCCACTTTTTTTGACGATTATGTAGAGATGTGTGAAATGGAGCTTGCCGCCGGTATTCCCCAAAACAGTAAAATTATCACTAGTGATGATGTTTTTGACTATATGCTAAATGTACGCAGTTTAAATGTGGGTATTAACCAGAGACGGGAAGAGCTGTTTGCGGAATACCTGGATGCCAAGTATGCCGATTTCCAAATGCAATCGCTTGAGGATTATGAGGAACTGAAAAGAATTAACGCGGCCAGAAGTAAAACTCAATCCAGTTTTGTCCGCAGTGAATTAATGGCCAATGTACGGGAGTTTTCCAACGGGGAAAGTGCTTTTAAATATTTTACGGAAAAAATAGAGGAAAACGGCCTTTATCTTCTGGATGAACCGGAAAACAGTCTTTCTCCCCAGCGGCAAATTGAGCTGGCCGCCTTTATTCAGGATACTGCCGCTTATTTTAACTGCCAGTTCATAATTTCCACCCATTCACCCTTTTTGCTGGCACTACGGGGAGCAAAGATTTACGATCTGGATGAAATACCGGTAACAGTCAAGCGATGGACGGAACTGGATAATATACGCGCCTATTTTGATTTCTTTAAACAGCATGAAGGGGATTTTTATTAAAGAAAGCTGCAGGCTAAAATGCCTGCAGCTTTTAAAATTGTACCGTTCCGGTGGTCTTTTCGAATTGCAGATGAGCAGAAAGCGGAAAACAAAATTATGCACTTTCCTTGCTGCATGCCGAGTACTTTTTTGCTACAATATAGTGGGTTTAGTTTACTGCTGATGAGAGGGGGAAAAGTATGGATATTTTTTTCTGCCAAGTATGTGGAGACAAGCTAATCCGCCGCGAAAGTGGCGATGAAGTAATTCCTTTTTGTACATCCTGCAGCAAGTTCTTTTTTAATACCCCGACTCCCTGTGTCATTGTGATTGTGATGAGCGGCCCTAATTAAGTCAAAGGTAAAAATTATAATAACACAAAAATAAGGACTGGCTTTAGCTGGAAACGTTTGTTTTTTTGCTTTTACGTTTATAGAGAATACCTAATGTATTGGGACCACAATGGCTGGAAATTGTACAGCCGGCGTTGGTCTCAATTATTTCTTCAAACCCGGCATATTCTTGAATCAGCTCTTTAACCATAGCCACAGTTTCCGGGGAACTTACGGTATGAGTGACAAAGATCCTGCTGTAATCTATGTCCCCATTGGCTTGTAAGCGATCTTTGACATATTTTTTTAAGCAGTTTTCAAAACTGCCCCTGTATTTTTTCCCAACTGTCATTTTACCGTCAATAACTTCAATGCAAGGTTTAATTCGCAATAAGTTGGCACCGAAAGCTTCCAGGCCGGAGCAGCGGCCGCCTTTGTGCAAGTAATCTAACCGGTCAATTACAAAACTGGCATCGATCTTGGGCACCAGATCCTCAAGTTTTTGACATATTTCCTGGGGATCCATCTTTTCTGCTGCCATTTGTGCCGCTTCATAAACAAGGTGCCCGCTACCGCTGGAAAGATTGCAGGAATCAACCACATAGACATTGGGGAATTCCTGTGCAGCAAGCCTGGCGTTTTGATGGGAGGAGGAAAAAACACTGCCCAAAGAAATATGAATAACTGCTTCATACTTTGGAGACAGTTCTTCAAATACTTTTACATAATCATAAGTATTAACTGCAGCAGTTTTGGACAGCTTGTTGGTTTCTTTTACATACTCAAAAATCTCTGCCGGTGTAATATCTACACCATCACGATAAGATTTTTCGCCTAAAAGAACGTAAAGTGGGACTAATGTAATATTGTTGCTCTCTAAAAAAGAAGGGGATAAGTCACAGGTACTGTCAGCCGTTATTTTTATCATAATTAGCACTCTCCTTCATTTGGCTTGACTTTGCTGCCGGTAATTAATGAAATTGTGATTACTTGTAAGGCCCGTAAAAAGGAAGCGCGAAGTTCTTTTTCGCTTTGCTGGCTGAAACTTTTGTAATCATCAAAAAATGCCGCAAAGCCCAGGAGCGGGATTTGGAAAAAGAACAATTTAAATAGTGCTGCATTTTCCGCCTGTGGAAAATTTTCCAGTGCTTTTTTGAGAATTAAATTTTTGTCCACCAGGGGAGTAAGCTTGGTAAGCTGAAAAAGTTGCTGGCGGTGTTTACTGTCCTTCAGTGCTTCAGTAAGTAAAATGCGCAGAACCTGCCTGTTAGTCAAAACAAAGTCAACTATGCGTTGGTGGTATGAGTTGATGTTTGTCATAAATTCCTGTATTGCCTGCTCATCTGCAAAATGCAGCTTGCCGTTTTCTATTGCAATTTTTTTCTCAGTCAGCATTTGATTAAGCTGGACATTAATAAAATCAAGCGTAATGGAAGCTGCGTCATTCATGAGATTTTGGACCAGGTAATCCAAAATCTCTTTTTTGCTCCTGAAATAATAATAAATTAGTGCTTTGGCCACGCCTGCAGCCTCTGCGATTTCGCTTACACGTGTGGCGTCATAACCTTTTTGTGAAAATAGTTGGATGGAAGCACTGATGATTTTTGCTTTAGAGTCGATTTCTGTACCCATTCTTCCTCCTGACTAACCGGTTATTCAACTGGTATTATATTGTAGAAATGCTTTTTTTTCAATTTCCTTTCCTGCGATAAAAAGTGCAAAATATATCGATTCTGATAAAGTTATGCCGTTTTCTTCGTAAATTCTACATATTTGCCTTCTTTTGCGTTTCCAGATATTCTGCTGCCAAAAACTTGCCTTTGCACCGACGAAATTAATTGGGTTAAGCCGGCTGCAATATACACCAGAAGGTCTCGCTCAATTCATAGGCCTGATAAATTTTATCAAAATTAGGTTTAGGATAGTACAAATTATTTAATATTTTTGTGTATAAACACTGCTGCGAATAATAAACATTATCATGTTGCTTTCGGCATCAATATACTGGCTCACTCTTGGTTCCCTTCAAGCCGGCTCTCCACCCTGCAGCTGTCCTCCCTGCAGGGTGGTTTCATTATTTCGACAGTAAGCTTGTTTTTTCCCATCTGATAAAAGGGTTATTCTAAAACATAAAGAATGTATTAAATGGAATGAACTGGTGACTAGCTGTGTGCTTAAATATTGATTGCCCTGGTGCTATATATGTAATGCCATTGGACATGCCAGGTAATCAATCTTTTCACCCATAACTTCTTTTAACAATTTATAAGCCTCTGTACCAGTACAGTGGCAGGTATAATACATCAACCCTGTTGCTTTTAGGTAATTACCAATACCTTTAATAAGTTCCGGTTCCTCGTATTTATCAGTGGGCGGGCTGTACAAATGAAAACCGCCAATAACATGGGTAATGGGACCATAGCCCATCTTCTCAACATGTTCAATGATATTAACTATGCCCCTGTGGGCACAACCGGCAATGAGCAGCTTATTTTCTCCTTCTTTAACCAGAAGGTTTTGCTCATGTAAAAAATCATCTTTAACTCTCTCATTATCTTTTTCCATCAGCAAGTTTTGGTTACCTACAGGTACCATTTTTTCGCCTTTGACACCAGAGAATAACTCCAACTCCTCATTAATACGCAGATACTCATCAGTGAAAACAAAGCGATTATTAGGCAGCAAATTTTGCTCTAAACCAATATAATTCTCTTTACCGTCCGGTTTGCGGGAATAATGACCGCCAAAAGCTTGTCTACGCACGTAAATCGGTGCTTTTGTATTTATCTGCAGAAATTCCTTTAAACCACCGCCATGGTCGTGATGGCCATGGGAGATCACCGCCAAATCAACATCGGCCAAATTAATCCCCAATTTCCTTGCATGTTCAATACATAAATTACTGGCACCGAAATCAAAAATAAT
>JAAYSO010000020.1 GCA_012523945.1 Bacillota bacterium | reverse complement strand
GCGCACTATTTGCTAATTAATTTAGATTTTTAGCCGGTAAAACCTTTGCTGTTAGGATATATTTCTTGGAGAGGAGATCAAGGAAACATGCCCGAGAAAACTTTAACGATAAAACTATTATCAGGAAAATACGGATGAATTGTCTGTCCTTTGTTCTGAAGAGGATATTCCTGGTGATGTGAAGAGCGAAAGAGACTGGAGAGTATTAAATTAAAAAAGTTATCCAGGCAGATATAAGACAGTGGTGTGGGGAAACCACTGTTTTTTTATTACTCCCTGTCATAGGAAAGCGCATAGCTACATATGTGTATAAAAAAGGGACGTGCAGGCCAAAGGAGGGGGTGTCGTGGAGACAAAGGGCAGGTATCAGGAGCTGGTAAATGCCTGGAAAAACAGTTTGGCCAAGCTTTGCGACAGGGGGGAGCAGGCTGAACAGATGCCGGAAAAAGAGTTTTTAGGCTCACTGGAGAAGGTCTTGAGGGAGTGGCAGGCAGCCAAAAACTATTTCAATCAAGTGTCAGATCCTGATCAGGTTGACTTGGCCATAATTTATTTAAGTGCGGCGGAAAAAAAATACCGTATGCTGTTGAAGGAAGCGCGACTGCGCGGTTATCGTATCCCGTTTACAATGCGTAATTTAAAAGAAAGAAGGTGATGATTTTGCCGGAATTTGATTTAAATCTGGCGGTGGCTGCTATATTTGCCCTGATTGTTTTGTTTTATCTGTTAAAGTTTTTGTTTGGACCCGGACAAGTTTTTTTCCGGTTTGTCGGTACAGGCCTAATGGGTGCGGCGATCCTTTTTCTTTTTAATTTGGTGGGAGGATTTTTTAATCTGACCCTGGGGATTAATGTGCTTACCTCTTTACTGGTGGGATATATGGGCCTGCCGGGATTAATTATGTTGATAATACTGCAAAAAATGCTTGGCTAAGCGCTTACAGAAATATGATAATTTTTTAATATTCTTTGTTGATTCCTTTTCTTATGTTACAATAACAATGAGCATATAGAAACTTACACAGGAAAGAAGTGTAGGCCATGAAATGGAGAAAAGGAGATCTAATTGTTGTCCTGGCCGTTTTGCTGGTGGCCTTGTCTTTATTTGCCATCAAAGCCCTGCCGGCTGCCGCCGGTGACCGGGTATTGCTGGTAACTTTAGACGGCAATTTAGTTGAAGAGCTGGCTTTGGCCGTTGATCATAATGAGACCGTTACTGTGCCGATCCCCGGGGGAGAGGCTGTGATTGAAATTGTAGACGGTAAAGTACGTATGCTTCCTATGTCCAAGGAGCTGTGTCCACAAGCTATTTGTTCGCATGTGGGCTGGATTGAACGGCCCGGCGATGCCATTGTTTGTTTGCCCAACCGTTTGATTTTAACCATCGAGGGTAATGATACCACCGCAGAAATATTGGACGGGAAGACACAATGACGCAAAAAGTGCCGCTAGTAGTCAGCGCTTGTTTATTGGGGCTAAAGACAAAATATAATGGTGGTGATAACCGCCGGGAGGAAGTTTTGGCACTGGAGAATAGTTGTCTTTTTGTGCCCATTTGCCCGGAACAATTGGGGGGATTGCCGACCCCAAGGGCGCCGGCGGAAATACAGGGTGGTGACGGTCATGATGTTTTGGCCGGCAGTGCCACCGTCACAACTAGGGCAGGAAAAGATTGTACGGCTGCTTTTATCAGCGGCGCCCGGCAGTCTCTTGAGGTGGCAAAGCTTGTGGGGGCACAGGTAGCCCTACTTAAAGCCCGCAGCCCCTCTTGCGGCAGCGATTGCATTTATAACGGGCAGTTTAACGGAACCACAACCGGTGGTGACGGTGTGACGGCTGCCTGTTTTAGACAGGCTGGACTAACTGTTTTTACGGAAGAGACAATTGCTGATTTGCGGCGGCTGCTTAGCCAAAAGGGCAGTTGACACTGGCCCTTTTTTTTGCTATACTGCAAGGAAATTATAAACCACCTCGCAGCATTCAATGCGGTGAATTTCGTTACAAAGCGTGCTTTAGGGGATAGTTTAAAGCACGCTTTTCTAAAACTTATCATATGGAGGCGGCATGATGTATCCGGAGAAATTTGCCAAAGAAGGCATCACTTTTGATGATGTGCTGTTGATTCCTTCCGCATCGCAAGTGCTCCCGTCGGAAGTTGATGTAACTACAAATTTAACCCGTAAAATAAAACTTAACATTCCTCTGATGAGTGCCGGGATGGATACGGTGACTGAATGCCGTATGGCCATTGCCATGGCCCGTGAAGGCGGCATCGGCGTAATCCATAAAAACATGTCCATAGAAGATCAAGCTTCAGAAGTGGACAAGGTTAAACGCTCTGAACACGGTGTTATTACCAATCCTTTTCATCTTTCTCCTGACCATACCATCAATGATGCGGCTGAGCTTATGAAGCGTTACCGTATTTCCGGTGTGCCCATTACGGTGAAAGGAAAACTGGTGGGTATTATTACCAACCGCGACCTGCGCTTTGAAACAAATTTCCGCCGTAAAATTGATGAGGTAATGACAAAGGACAAGCTGATTACAGCACCGGTGGGCACCACCCTGGAGCAAGCCCAGGAAATTTTACAGAAACATAAAGTGGAAAAACTGCCCATTGTTGATGAGCTGGGTATGCTTAAGGGATTAATTACCATTAAAGATATTGAAAAAGCTATTCAATATCCTCGTTCTGCCAAAGATGCCAACGGGCGCCTGCTGGCTGCGGCAGCCGTCGGTGTGACTCATGATACGATGGAACGGGCACAGGCCTTGGTGGATGCAGGTGTTGATGTTATTGTTGTTGACACTGCCCACGGTCATTCCGTACGTGTACTGAAAACAGTGGAAAAGCTGAAAAAAGCTTTCCCGCAGGTAGAAATAATTGCCGGCAATGTGGCGACGGCAGCAGGAACGAGAGCATTAATTGAGGCGGGGGCCGATGCAGTAAAAGTAGGTGTAGGCCCTGGCTCTATTTGCACTACGCGTGTAGTGGCAGGTATCGGGGTGCCGCAAATAACGGCAATTTATGATGCGGCACAGGAAGCAGCAAAATACGGTGTTCCCATCATTGCCGACGGCGGAATTAAATATTCCGGTGACATCACCAAGGCCATCGGCGCCGGTGCCGACGTAGCTATGATTGGCAGCTTGTTTGCCGGAACGGAAGAAAGCCCCGGTGAAATTGAAATTTATCAGGGCCGCAGCTATAAAGTCTACCGCGGTATGGGCTCCCTGGCTGCCATGAAGGAAGGAAGTAAAGACCGCTACTTCCAGGAGGATGAAGGCAAGCTTGTCCCGGAGGGCATTGAAGGACGCGTGCCGTACCGGGGAACCGTAAGCGATATTGTCTTCCAGCTGATTGGAGGCCTGCGTGCAGGTATGGGTTATTGTGGAGTAGCCAATATTCATGCTTTAAAAACGGAGAGCAAATTTGTCCGCATTTCCAGTGCTTCTTTACGGGAAAGCCATCCCCATGATGTGCATATTACAAAAGAAGCACCAAATTACAGTCTTTCCTAACGGTATCCCTTGATTCCCAAATTGGCAGCTATTGTAATATTATAGTATAAAAGTTGCAAAGGCATTTTGCCGTAAAATTTTGGGAAAAGAATATACGAATAGGCTGAGGACTGTGGAAAGAAGGGAAAATGTGGAGCAGGAATATTGTTTAATTTGTGAAAGGCCGGTAGAGGAAGGTTTAAGGATCCTGGCGTCACTTTTGTGTCGTGAATGTGAACAGGAACTGCTTAAACTTTCAGTTTCAGATCCCAGATATAATTTGTATGTTGATAAGTTAAAAGATGTAATTGCTTCAGCATGTCAAGCTGCGAATTAAGCAGGTAAAGCCGGTTACACCGGCTTTTTTCATACCCCTCCCGGCAGGGTATTTAAAGTTTTTGTGGAACACTAACATCATTATGGAGCAGAAAAGAGCACCTATTTGGGAAAAATTATTAAAGTGGCAGCAAAAAGAGCATCTTTGGCTGCATGTACCTGCGCACGGCGGAGGTGCCGGGCTGCCGCTAGAATTACAAAAGTACTTTGGCAATTATGCAAGTTTTGATTTAACAGAACTGCCCGGACTGGATAATCTGCACGAACCCCGGGGGATAATTGCCGAAGCACAGGCGTTAACGGCACAACTTTTTGGTGCCAAAGCCAGCTTTTTTTTAGCCGGTGGCGCCAGTGCCGGTGTGCGCGCCATGATTCGTGCCTGTTGTAACCCCGGCGATACCATCTTGGTGGCGCGTAATGCTCATAAATCTTTATATGAAGCGTTAGTTTTTACCGGGGTGATCCCGCGCTATTTACCCGTAGAAATAGTGGACGGTTTCCCGCTGAACATTACGGCAGAGGCGGTAAAAGAAGGGTTTGCACGTTATCCGGAGGCTAAAGTTCTTTTTATTACCAGTCCCAGCTATTATGGTGTTACGGCGGATTTGCCTTCGATTGCGGAGGAGGTTAGAAAGGCCGGAGCACTACTTTTGGTAGATGAAGCTCACGGGGCGCACCTGGAATTTTGCGGACAACTGCCGGCAGCGGCAGGTCCTTATTGTGATTTGCGTGTACAAAGCTGGCATAAAACTTTAGGAACATTAACGCCCGGGGCAGTTTTACACTGCCAGACGGAACGCATAGCTGAAAATCGCTTGCCTTTGGCATTGCGGGATGTACAGACCACAAGTCCACCCTACCCGCTACTTGCTTCTTTGGATCTGACCAGGCGCGCCATGGCTTTAAAAGGTGAGGAAATTACAGCCAAAATGTTGGTAAATGCCGAAAAGCTGCGCCATGCCTTAGCGGCATATTTCCCTCTTTTGCAGAGACAGCAGGTAAGGTCTTTAGGCTTTGACCTGGATGAGACGCGTGTGACCATGCTTGTGGGCAAGGCCGGAATCTGTGGTCTTACAGCAGGGCGTAAGCTGGCCGGGTTTGGTATTGATCTTGAAATTATTCAGGCAGATACATTGCTGGCTGTAATTGGGCCCGGTTATACTTTTTCCTGGGATGAACGGATTGCTTCTGTGCTGAAGGCAATTCCGCGGCGTACGCGTTCTTTCCGCCCCATGCAAGCAATTCCGGCCATACCGGAAATGGTATTAACGCCCAGGGAGGCTTATTTTCGCCCGGCAACAAAAGTAAAACTGCAAGCAGCCGTTGATAGTACTGCTTGGGAGATGATTGTCTCCTACCCGCCGGGAATTCCCTTAGTACTGCCGGGGGAGAAGTTAACGTCTGAAGTTATAGCTTATCTGCAAGAAGCACGGCACTTGGGTGTTGATTTTATGGGAATTGACAGCACCGGGCAAGTTTTAGTATGCAAATGAGGTGAAGAGATGAAAAAAGGAGTTTTTATTACGCTTGAAGGGCTGGATGGGGCTGGTAAAACTACCCAGATTAAGCGCCTTGCCGCCAAAGCCCAAGCGTTGGGAATAGAGACGGTAACAACCAGGGAACCCGGCGGTACTGCCCTGGGCGATGCCATACGAAAAATTTTACTTGACCCGGCATACAAAGAAATGCTGCCTTTGACAGAGGCTCTTCTTTATGCCGCCAGCCGGGCACAGCATGTGGAGGAGGTCATCCGCCCGGCCCTGAGGGCAGGCAAATTGGTGATTTGTGACCGCTTTTTAGACTCCAGTTTGGCTTATCAAGCCTTTGGCGGTGGGTTGGCAGCTGAATATGTCCGTTATATTAACGAGGAGGCGGTAAAAAGCTGTAAGCCGGATCGCACTTTTGTTTTAGATCTGGACCCTCAGGAGGGACAAGCGCGAAAGGGACAGATGAAAGCCGACCGCATGGAACAAAAATCCCTGGATTTTCACAAACGTGTGCGGGAAGGTTTTTTACAAATAGCCCAAAAAGAACCTGAACGTATGGTTGTGCTTGACGCCATGGAGTCCCCGGAGGCTATTTTCAACGCCATTTGGACTAATGTGGCCCCTTTACTGTCTATTCTGCGTTAAAATGTCTTTTTGTGGTATAATAGATGAGAACGAGGCGATTTGATGATTTGGGAAACAATTTACGGGCGTGAAGAGCTGGTGCGTACCTTACAGGAAGCCATCCGCTTAGATAAGGTGGCACACGCCTATTTGTTTTATGGTCCCGCAGGGATTGGGAAAAAAACAATAGCACAAGCATTTGCCACTGCTCTCAACTGCCTTGACGGGCAAAAAGGGTGTGGTGCGTGCTTATCTTGCCGCAGAGCGGCAGCACAAATACACCCCGATATTCATCAAATTGAACCGGAAGGAAAAACTATTAAAATAGATCAGGTCCGCCGTTTAAAAAAATATGCTTACTTGAAACCCC
Organism: Bacillota bacterium; assembly: GCA_012523945.1. GTDB lineage: Bacteria > Bacillota > Dethiobacteria > Dethiobacterales > Dethiobacteraceae > JAAYSO01. The sequence continues at coordinate 22,914 of JAAYSO010000020.1, read as the reverse complement.
GCGAGAGCCGCTATCAAATTTTTATTCTCCGGCAAGCGGATACTCTAACCACTGAAGCTGCCAATAGTCTCTTAAAAGTGTTGGAGGAACCGCCGGCAGGCTCACTCTTTTTGTTATTGGCTGAAAACTTGTCTGCTTTACTGCCGACAATACGTTCCCGTTGCCAGGAGTTTGCCGTGGGCAGGCTGGACAAGCAAAGCATGGCGGAATTTTTACGCCGTCAGGGACGTATTTCAGACGAGCAACTAGCAGGGATTATGGTGTGGGCGGAAGGAATTCCGGGGAGGGCACTGGAGTTAGCTGATAGTCAAGCACGGCAGCAGCTTTATCAGGAGGCAGTTTTGTATTTAAAAGAACTGGCTGAGGGAAAAGGTATTAGCAGCCTGGCCGCAAAACTGGCTGAGGCTGAAGATCTGACTGCAGTAATAGATGCCATGATCTTGGTCTTAAGGGATCTGCTGATCTCCCCTGCTGCCGGCAAGAATCCGGAAATTTTGGCCGGCAATGAAACCATACTTTTAACACAGTTAACTGAGAAATGGAATCGTTCTGCATGTTTGGCTGCCATTCCTGTTTTGTTAAAACTGCAAACAGACATGCAAAACTCCATTAATATCCGTCTTGCACTGGAAAAAGTGTTTTGGGACCTGAAGGAGGTTTACACCTGTGCAAACAGTTGTGGGAATTCGCTTTAAAAAAGCCGGTAAAATATATTATTTCGATCCCGACGGTCTGGATTTGGCCGTGGGTGACTTTACTATTGTAGAGACTTCCCGGGGACAGGAATTTGGTGAAGTTGTGGTGGCACCAAAACAAGTACCGGAAGAGGAGATTGTTCAGCCGCTGAAAAAAGTTTTAAGGGTGGTTGTAGAAGAGGATTGTCAAAAGATTCTGGAAAATAGACAGATGGAAGACGAAGCATTCCATATCTGTTCGGAAAAAATTGCCGACCATGACTTGGAGATGAAACTGGTAGATGTGGAATATACTTTCGATCGCTCCAAGGTGATTTTCTACTTTACGGCAGACGGTCGTGTGGATTTTCGGGAACTGGTGAAAGATTTAGCCGCAGTTTTTCGTACGCGCATAGAATTACGGCAGATAGGTGTGCGCGATGAAGCAAAAATGATCGGTGGTATCGGGCCCTGCGGCCGGGTGCTTTGCTGTCATACCTTTTTAGGGGAATTTGAGCCGGTTTCCATTCGTATGGCTAAAGATCAAAATCTCTCCCTAAATCCCACCAAAATTTCAGGGGTTTGCGGTCGTTTAATGTGCTGTTTACGCTTTGAATCGGATGCGTATGAAATGATGCGTTCAGAACAAGAGCAAGATCAGGGAGAAGACGAAGAAATTTTTGTAGATGATCTGGATGATATTGATGATATTTTTGAAGAGTAGTTAAGTGGGGTTAAAGCTGAGATTTTGCAAGTTTTGGCTTGACGTCACCGGTATAAACGCGAAAAAATCGCGGGCCCGGTCCAGGACAGGGCCGCCTAAAAGTAAGATTAAATCTCCTGTTTGTGCTTCAGTAGCAATGCTGTCAATGGCATCCGGCAGATGGGGGTAGTAGGCGAAAGCTATGCCGTTTTCCTTTAAGGCGCTAAAGAATACTTTTTCTTCGCTTATTCTTACCCGATGTTTATTATTTGTATGATGGAGGCTGCTGGTAACATAAAGTTGATTATGCCGGTGCTTTTTTAGCCAGGCAGACAGAAGGCGTGCATTATTTTGATTAAGGATATTTCCGCCTCTGCCATAAATACCATGCAGTAGAAGTATCCTCTTGTTGTTAAGTGCTTCAACGGCCGTCAGGGCCGCTTGGAGGGCGGCAGGGTTACGGGCTGCGTCGTCAATGATTGTTACGGGCTTTTGCGCAATAATTTCCATATTCCTCCGGATCCCGGATAAACGGCTGAGACTTTCAGCCGCGGCCTGTAAATCGCCCAGGCACAAAAGCGCAATTGCTACCGCCAGTAGGGCGTTACTGACATTATGTCGTCCCATAAGGGGCAGCACTGTCTTGGCCGAACCCGGAGCGATCACAGTCTGGGAAAAGGCGTTGATTTCAGCGCTAACCGTCAGTTCAAACTGCATGGTGAAACCGCGATACTGAATATTTTTGGCGACAAGCATAGCATTAGGGTAATTTGTGGCATAAGTTATGTATTCCACATGATCTTCCTGGGCTAAAGCCAGAGCTTGTGGGTCGTCTGCATTGATAATGAGTTTGGCATTAGGGCACAAATTATTTAAAAAGGATGCTTTCGTGTTGAGATACTGTTTGGGCGTCCGGCAGGTTGCTAAATGATCCAGTGCTAGATTGGTCAAAGCGCCGGCAGTGAAGTTCTCTACGGCAATTTTTTTTTGCCGCAGGGCTTCAGCAGGTACTTCCACTAAAAGACAATCCCAATCTTCAGCTTGTAACTGTTCGGTAAGGCGCAAAAAGTGCGCCGCCCCTTTCCAGCTAGCCATTGTCAGCGGTTTGAGACCGTTTGCCTGCAAAATAAATTCTGTGATAAGGATTGTACTTGTTTTGCCGTTGGTGCCTGTAATGCCGATAATGGGCTTAGTTTGACCGCTTATTTTCATAATTTCTCCTTTTCCCTTAAATTTAAGTTGCTCCTGCTGTTAAGTTAGTGTTTGAAGACCGGGCCGTTCTTATGTATGCCCGGCGGGAGGTGAGGTGAGACATGGTACAAGGGGTTTTATATTTGTGTCCCACACCGCTGGGTAATTTGGAGGATGTGACCCTGAGGGTTTTGCGTGTTTTACGTGAAGCCGATAAAATTGCTGCGGAAGATACTCGTCATACACGCAAGCTTTTAAGCCATTATGAGATTCATACACCTCTTGTGAGCTACCATGAACATAATAAAAAAGAAAAAACAGCCGTTTTGATTAACTGGCTGCAAAATGGTCAAACTATAGCTTTAGTCAGTGATGCCGGTACTCCTGCCATCTCCGATCCCGGAGAAGAATTGGTGCAGGCTGCCATTGCCGGGAATATTCCGGTTGTGTCTTTGCCCGGGCCCACCGCACTGATTACAGCTTTAACAGCTTCGGGGCTTCCGGTAAGCCCTTTTGCTTTTTACGGTTTTTTACCACCGCGGGGCAAAGAAAAAAAAGGCCTATTGGCAAAAATACTGGCGGAAGATAAAACTGTAGTTTTCTATGAGGCTCCCCACCGTTTACAAAAAACTTTGGCTGACCTCAAAGAGCATGACAGTAACCGGCAGGTTGTGATAGCCAGGGAATTAACGAAAATGCATGAAGAGTACCACCGGGGAACTGTTGCTGCAATGGCAGATTATTTTGCCGCCGTTCCCCCGCGCGGTGAGTGTACGGTCATTTTGGCAGCCGCCCCGCAAACAGAACAGCCGCCTGTAGATGCGGAAGCGCTGGCGGCGGAATTATTGGCCAAAGGCTTATCTACAGGGGAAGCGGCCCGGGAGGTTGCCCGTCTTACCGGATTGAGCCGCAATGAAGTATATCAAAAAATCATAAAAAATAAATAAGGGCTGTTAAGCCCTTATTCTAAAGCCATTTCTTTGATGCATTCTTTGCAGACAATGCGTCCTTTATAATGTTTTACATTATCGGCATTGCCGCAGAAAAGGCAGGCCGGTTCATATTTTTTCAAAATGATGCGTTCGCTGTCAACATAGATTTCCAGCGAATCCTTGACATCGATGCCAAGAGTCCTTCTTAGCTCGATCGGTATGACCACCCTTCCCAACTCATCGACTTTACGTACAATTCCGGTTGATTTCAACATTAATTCCCCCTGTTCAACATAGTTCGACATTATTCAGTATACCAGCAATTCCCAAACATTACAAGTATTTTTTTCTAGATTTATATTAAATTCCTAGATTATCATATATTTGCGGGATACTTGCAAAAAACAACTTTGTCTTGCTATAATTAACTATTAAAAGCTATTGACTGCATTTTACATAAAGGAGAATTAAAATGGAGAAGAAAACTTTTTACATCACAACGCCCATTTATTATCCCAGTGATAAATTGCATATCGGTCATTGTTATACTACTGTGGCGGCGGATGCCATGGCACGTTTTAAACGGCTTACTGGTTATCAGGTCCACTTCTTAACGGGGACGGATGAGCACGGGCAAAAAATAGAAAGACGTGCCCTGGAAGCAGGTAAGGAACCGCAGGAATTTGTTGATGAGATTGTGGCCTGGATTAAAAACTTATGGAAGCTTTTAGATATTTCCCATGATGATTTTATTCGTACCACGGAAAAACGGCATATGCAGGCGGTGCAAAAAATATTTAAAAAATTTTATGACCAGGGGGATATTTATAAAGCAAAATATGAAGGCTGGTATTGTACTCCCTGCGAAGCTTTCTGGACTGAACGCCAGCTGATGGAGGGTAAGTGCCCCGATTGCGGACGTCCTGTAGAGTTGGTGGCGGAAGAAAGTTATTTCTTTAAAATGTCAAAATATGTGGACAGACTGGTGGAGCATATTGAAACACATCCGGAATTTATCCAGCCGGTAGCACGCAAAAATGAGATGATCAATAATTTTATTAAACCGGGACTGGAAGATTTATGTGTTTCCCGCACCACTTTTAAATGGGGTATCCCTGTACCTTTTGACCAAGATCATGTGATTTATGTCTGGCTGGATGCTCTGAGTAACTATATCACTGCTTTAGGTTATATGTCGGAAGATGACAGCTTGCTGCAAACATTTTGGCCGGCCAATGTGCAACTGATCGGGAAAGAAATTGCGCGTTTTCATACCATCTATTGGCCCATCTTTTTAATGGCACTGGGGCTGGAGCTTCCCGAAAAGGTCTTCGGCCATGGCTGGCTGCTTTTAGATGACGGCAAGATGTCCAAATCTAAGGGCAATGTGATCGATCCCATAGTTTTAATTGAGCGTTATAGTTCCGATGCCATCCGCTACTTCTTGTTGCGGGAGATTTCCTTTGGAGCTGACGGTCATTTCAGCGAAGAAGCACTGGTACAGCGTTTAAATTTTGATCTGGCCAATGATTTGGGTAATTTACTTAACCGTACTTTGGCTATGCTAAAAAAATATTTTGGCGGCCGGATTCCGGAGCGCGGTGAAACCGGAGCTGAAGACGAGGAATTGTTGCAGGCGGCATTGGCACTGCCGCAAAGGCTTGAACAGTTCATGGATGAATTGCAATTGTCAAGTGCTTTGGCCGAATTATGGAAATTTATCGGCCGGGCTAATAAGTATATTGACGAAACGGCGCCCTGGGCCCTGAAAAAAGCCGGTCAGGAAAGCCGTCTACAGACAGTCATGTATAATTTACTGGAAAGCATCCGTGTAATTTCCGTCTTGCTTTTGCCCTTTATGCCTCAAACTCCCAAGAAAATCTGGCAGCAGTTGGGGATTGCGGAGCATAAAGAACTGCATACTTGGGAGAGTTTGCAAACTTTTGGCAGACTGCCGGCAGGAGTTTTAACCCAGCCGGGAGAAGTTCTTTTCCCACGGCTTGAATTGACAGGCGAAGGCGGTGCCCCTGTGCGGCAAGCAACCAAAAAAGATAAGCCGCAACCGGCGAAACAGCCGCAAAAGACGAAAGAACAAAAGACAAAAGAAACAGAAACCTCCGGCCTTATTTCCATTGATGAATTTGCCCGTGTAGATTTGCGTGTGGCAGAAATTAAAGAGGCGGAAAAAGTAGAAGGCGCAGATAGATTGTTGAAACTGATTGTTGATTTGGGAGAAGAACAACGCCAGGTAGTGGCAGGTATCGCCCAACATTATCAGCCCCATGAGTTAATTGGTAAAAGAGTGCTTTTTGTGGCTAATTTAAAACCTGCCAAGCTACGGGGAATTGTTTCCGAGGGGATGCTTTTGGCTGCTTCCGATGACGAAGGCAATTTAACTTTAGTGACCACGGAAGCACCCATTAGAGCAGGCAGTAAGGTGAAGTAAATGCTGACAGATTCTCATGCACATTTAACGGACAGGCGTTACCGTAAAGATTTTCATGAAGTTATGGCACGGGCACAGGCCGCAGGTGTAAGTACCATCATAAATGTAGGCTGTGATTTGCCCTCGGCCAGAATTGCCGTGAAACAGGCAGCGGAAAATGAGGGTATTTTTGCGGCTGTGGGGATTCACCCCCATGATGCTAAAGACACCGATGAAAAGACGTGGGAAGAATTGCGGCGACTGGCTTTGCAGCCAAAAGTTATTGCCCTGGGGGAAATGGGTTTTGATTTTTATTACAATCATTCACTGCCAAAAGTGCAGGAGGAAGTTTTTCGCCGCCAGGTTAATCTTGCCTTGGAATTAGATTTGCCCGTGATTATTCATGACCGGGAGGCCCATGAGGAAACATATGCCGTTTTACGGGAAGAAAAAGCGGCAGCTGTTGGTGGGGTTATGCATTGCTTTTCCGGTGATGTTAAGTTTGCTAAAAAGTGTTTGGATCTAGGCTTTTATATCTCTATTGCCGGGCCTGTTACCTTTAAAAATCCCGGAGCTTTACCGGAAGTGGCACGCATGGTGCCTCTTGACCGCATTTTGGTGGAGACAGATTCACCTTATTTGACCCCGGTGCCTTACCGTGGAAAGCGTAATGAACCGGCTTATGTGAAAGAAGTGGCGCAAAAAGTGGCGGATTTGCGCGGGCTTGATTTTGCCGACTTTGCCCGTACCGTCAGTGAAAATGCACGTGTTTTATTTGCGTTGGACAAGTTTGACCGGTAGCCTGCTGCCGGCAAACCTGTCCTATTAACTAAAAGGGGGAGATACCCATGACCTTTCCCGGCTGCTTTTTGAGCAGAAGCGGCAAACGATTTGCGGGAAAGGCATTCATGCTCTTGACCCTGTTGATAATCGTCATTGCTGTTTATCTGGCTCTCACTGCCGAAAAAACTGTGTATCTATATGTTGACGGCAAAAAAACTCAAGTGGCAACAAAAGCCGAAACGGTGGGAGAAGTGCTGGCTGCTTGCGAAATCTATCTTTGTGCTGAAGATATTTTGCTTCCTGCCATAGATACGGAAGTAAGTAATGAAATGGAGATTTACTTACAAAGAGCTATTCCGGTTTTTCTGAAGGTAGATCAGCAATTGCGCCTGATCTATACCACGGCGGAAAATGTTGCTGATTTTTTAGCGGAAGAGCAGGTTCAACTTTCCGCTTTAGATCGTGTCCAGCCGCAACTTACTTCTACCTTAAAGCGCAACGATACTGTAGAAATAATTCGTGTTACCACCGAATTAGTGGAAGAAGAAAGTTCCCTGGATTTTAAAACGGTTAGTAAAAAAGATCCCACTCTGCCGGTGGGGAAAAAGCGCGTAGAAGTTGAGGGGGAAAAAGGAGTACTTGTAAAGACTTATAAAATTGTTTTGGCTGATGGGCAGGAGGAAAGCCGTGAGCTGATTGAAGAAAAATGTTTACGCGAACCTGTTAACCGGGTAGTGGCCGTGGGCACAAAAAAAGAAGAACCGGCGCTCATGGTAAGCTCGCGCGGCGGGGGGCGTGTTTATGAAGGTACTGCCTCCTGGATCAGCAATAAATTTCACGGGAAAAAAACGGCCTACGGTGATATTTATAATAAAGATGCTTTTACTTGCGCCTTTCCCGATAAAGCTTTGCAAGGGAAAACTTTGCGTGTTACTTATCTGAAAACAGGCAACAGCGTAGATGTTGTGGTTAATGACTACGGACCGCATATTAAAGGACGTATTATTGACCTTTCGGCAGCGGCAGCACGCGCCATCGGCCTCTCCGGTGTGGGAAAGGTAAAGGTTGAGGTGTTGGATTAAGTTAATTTTGATTGACACTTGAGGTGTATTTATGGAAAGAGCCGCCTGCATAGTAGCAGTGATTTTAATGTTAATTGTGGTTGTTTTAAGCTGTATCCAAATTATTGTCCTGTCTGATTCATTTTTTTACCGGCAGTATGAACGTAATGATGTGTTTAGAAAAACACAAATAGAGCCGGCTGAGCTCATGCGGATTACAGATGAAATCCAAGCATATTTAATGGGGCAACGGCAAGATTTTTTCATCAATGGTACAGTGGGGGGCCGGTATAGACAGATTTTTACGGAGCGGGAAATTTTACATATGCAAGATGTGCAGAATTTATTTCGGTCCGGTTTTTATGTGCGTAATATTGCTTTGCTTTTACTTTTGTGCTGCCTGCTATACCTATGGTGTCGCCGGCGGAAATTTTTTTATGAGGCGCTAATGGGAAGCGCCGTCACTTTTTTTGGTTTGGGCTTAATTTTAGGTGTTGTTATTGTTTTAAATTTTCAGGGTTTTTTTGTCCTCTTTCATGAAATCTTTTTTCGTAATGACCTTTGGCTGCTTGACCCCCGGGAAAGTATTTTGATTAATATGGTGCCGGAACCTTTCTTTATGGCTGTGGCTTGGCAGATACTACTGCTTGCCGCCGCGATTTTTTTAATTTGCGGCCTGGTGGGATTGGGGGGATTAAAATTTGACCGTACTCTCTCCCGCCCATAAACTAACAAGTTGTTGAGAGGCCGTATAATTCAGACAAATATTGGCAATGATATAATCCAGCCCGATTAAGGGAACAATCGAGCAAATTTGACAAATTTCGATTGTTTGTTTACAATGAGGAGAATCGGGAGGGAAAATCATGCCAAATTTTGGACGGGGCAGAAGTGGAAGAGATAAGAACAGCCTGACGCCCCTCATTTTCATGCTGGCGGCAAGTTTAATGGTTATAAGTGCATCACAGGTTGTACACATGGAACCTGCAGACCGCCGGCAAGTAGAAGAAGATGCTGCTTACACAGAAGAATTATTACAGCAAGTCTCAATAGAGCAGCGAGAAAGCCCGGAAAAAGAAATCAGGCGGGAAAATCTCGCCTTTAACCGGGGAGGACAACGTGTTGCACAAGCGGAAACTTACACAGAGAATAATATAGAAAACAAGCAAAACAAATTAAATAACACTTCACAGCCAGATGCAACACCAGATGCGTTGCGAGAGAAAAAAAATGAAACTGAAGAGAAAAACAGTAATCTTGTCCTGTCACGGGGCGGGCAGAGAGTAAATTATCGTGATGTTTATACGGTTGAGGCTACTGCTTATTGCCCCGGTACAGTGGAAAGCGGCTGTCCACATGATGAAAACGGCGCCAGTGTTTGTACAGGAAAATTTAATGACGGTTTTACTGCAACGGGAAAGAAGGCCGTTGCCGGTGACGGGAGCAAAGAGAATCCCCATTTGGTAGCGGTAGACCCTAAAATCTTCCCCCTGGGGAGTCAGCTTTATCTTGAGGGTTACGGTTATGCCGTTGCCCAAGATACAGGCAAAGCCATTAAAGGTTTGCGTTTGGACTTACTGTTTCCGGATCACCAGAGCGCTTTAAAGTTCGGCCGTCGTCAGCTGAAGGTTTACTATTTACGTCAATAGTATGCCTGCCTGCGGGAAAGGAGGCCGCTGGTGGAGAAATTATCTAACCCCTCATATGTGACCAGGCTACTGGCACAATCCGAGATTAGACTGCAAAAAAAATGGGGACAAAATTTCTTAATAGATGAAAACATTTTAAGGAAGATTATCGAAACTGCCGAATTGCAGCAACAGGATCATGTCCTGGAAGTAGGGGCAGGTATCGGTACGTTAACACAAAAACTGGCGGAAAATGCCGGACGGGTTACGGCTTTTGAAATTGACCTGCGCCTGCAACCTGTCCTACAAAAAACACTGGCCCTTTATCAAAATGTTACCGTCAGGTTTGAGGATGCGCTCAAGGCGGATTACTCCGATATTTGCAAAGAAGGGCCACTAAAACTTGTGGCCAATCTACCTTATAATGTGGCTACACCGCTTTTGTACCGTTGGTTAAAAAATGAATCTGCTTGTTTTAGCTTGCTTGTCTGTATGGTACAAAAAGAGGTGGCCCAAAGGATTGTAGCTGTGCCGGGCAGCAAAGATTACGGCACTTTATCAGTGATCTGTCAGTATGCGACAGAGGCGGAAATTGCCTTTATTGTGCCCAGAACAGTTTTTTTGCCACGGCCTGATGTAGAATCTGCCGTCGTTAAATTGTCCCCGGTAAAACAAAGAGAACTCACAGAGCAGCAAGAACAGGTATTCTTTCAGGTAGTGGAAGCTGCCTTTGCCAAAAGACGTAAAACGCTGTTCAACGCACTTAGTACTGCTTTGAATATAGCAAAGGAAGAACTAAGCGTCCTGGGTAAAAAAGCACGCCTTGATTTAAACCGTCGCGGCGAAACCTTAACTGTGAAAGAATTTGCATCGTTGGCGCGGTTACTTTATAATAAAGGCAGTTAATTTTTTACTCCAGACGAAAGGTGTCCTTTTGATGAATTTTGTCAGTCCCACTAAAGGGCAATTAACGTTCGAACAGACGTACCAAGCTGTGGTTGATTATGTAAAAGAATGTCCACAGGAAAAGTACAAGCTGATTATAGGCACCGATTCTCAACTGCACTCGCCTACAGTTTGTTTTGTGACGGCACTGATTATTCACCGTGTAGGCAAAGGGGCCCGTTATTTTTTCCGACGTCATACACAACGTTATACTGACAATCTGCGCCAGCGCATCTATTACGAGACATATTTAAGTTTAGAAGTGGCAACATTAATTGCGGCAAAATTGGCGGAAAATGATAACTTGGACTTAAATGTGGAAATTCATCTTGATGTAGGCAAGCAGGGAGAAACTAAAGATCTGATCAGGGAAGTAGTTGGGATGGTTAGTGGTAGCGGTTTTGCCGCTTGTATTAAGCCCGATTCATATGGAGCATCGAAAGTGGCTGACAAGTATACAAAGTAAAAAACACGCCCTAGAGCGTGTTTTTTTTTACATATTCCGTCCGGCGATAAACTGCTCTAACAGATCAAACCGGCGTTGACTATGGTATCCCAGGTATAGTTTTCCGTTAAAGTGACGACTTCTTGGTTGAGATCTGGCCATGTGCAGAGCTTCTAAACAGTCGCCAATTATTGTTTCCGTAATAAGCTGGCTATGGGTCTGATTTTTTAAGGATGAACCCAACTGGATATGCGGAATGGCTACGGCAATGCCGGTGCGAAAGTTTTTGCGTACTGCATGCACCAATAATGTGGGTGGAACGGCTAAATCTTCCCAGGGAATATTGGAGAGTATGCGGTGGGAAATAACATGGGGGCCGTGTGAAGGAGTAGAAATTTTAATTTTTTCCAGTAACCCTAATTCCTGATTTAAAAAATAACGCCAGTAAAATAACGGCCCCTGCAGATTTGTAGCTGCTTTTTTATCCGGGTAACAATCTGTCAGGGCGAGATCAAGATCGTATTTAATTGTATTATCAAGGAGGATTTTTAATTCACAGGAGATTTCCCCCACCATATCTCCGTCCACAAAGAGGGTATAGTCGGCTCCTGCAGCGTAAGCCAGCTTAGCACCCACCGCCCTTGGTACATCAATCCCCAGCGGGTCTTGAAAAGTTACCAAGGTGATTCTTTCCACGTTGTTTTGATAATACTTATTTGCAACTTTTCTTGTGATTTCATTGGAACCGTTAAGAATAACGATTATATTCTTAATCTCTGTGATTGTTAATAGTGAATCTAAAACGCGTCCGATCCGATATTCCTCTTGGTGCGCAGGTACAACGGCAGCAATCATTTCTTCCCCTCCTGCTTCATTATATGTCGTCAGTGCAGGCGGGTGTATGCCGGCACAAAACTTTGTGCGCAAACATACTATGTATGAAAGGCATTGCGTCACAAAGGAAGGCAGGTGTCAAGCTTGACTTTTAAAGTCGGGGATATGGTTGGACGTAAATCTTATGGCATGGATATCTTGTTTAAAATTATAGAAATAAATAAAAAAACAAACACTGCCGTACTGAAGGGGCTGGAGATGCGGCTTATTGCCGATGCCAAATTGGATGATTTAGTTTTCCCGGATGCAAAAACAGTACAGCGCTATCGTAAACAGTCCGAGGAGGCGCAAAAAGAGTGTATCCGTAAGATTTATCGCCGGCGCAGCCTGGAGCGGGAACAATTACGCAGTGTCAGCGGCAGGGCGCCTGAAGAATTTTTTGAAATGCCGGGGAAAATCTTACATCTTGATGGTGATCCGGAGTACCTGGAAGAATGTTTAAAAGCATACCAGTCGCTGCAACTCGATGTAGTTGGCGAGTTTGTGCCGGAAAAAGAACAGCCTGTCCAGGTGTGGCATTTACTGCATCAACACCGGCCGGATATTTTGATTTTAACCGGCCACGATGCTTATATAAAAAATGAAAAGAATGACTTCCAAAGTCTAAAATACTACCGCAATTCCCGCTATTTCGTAGAAGCAGTGCAAAAAGCACGCAAGTATGAGCCGGGCAAAGATGATTTAGTAATCTTTGCCGGAGCCTGTCAATCCCATTATGAAGCGCTGCTTGCTGCCGGTGCCAACTTTGCCAGTTCACCGCAGCGCGTGATGATTCACGCTTTGGACCCGGTTTTTTTAGTAGAAAAGGTAGCTTTTACTTCCATAAATGAGTCTGTAAATATTTTTGAGTTGATTAAACACACTATTACCGGGCTGGATGGGGTTGGCGGGTTGGAAACACGGGGGAAGTTCCGTTTAGGTTTGCCCAAATCGCCGTACTAAACTTTTGTAGGGTTTAATGCAACCCTTCAGGGGTGCCCCAGTTGTGTTGTGTTTACTTTTTTAAATGGCTTTTTCCGCCCAGGTGCTTAAAATTGTTGTTTAGGTCTTGACGTAATAGTGGAGCGTTGATATAATAACATATTTATGATTTGACAGCTTGGCTAATGTATGGTACAATGTGTTAGTAAAACTTGTCTGGGGTGATGGCGATTGGTGGCAACAAATGCACTTGTACAAATTAGGAGAAATTTGGAATCACATGTCGGACAAAAAATACGTCTGCGGGCTCATCGCGGACGGAGAAAGACTTTGGAAAAAGTAGGTGTCTTGGAAAATACTTATCCGTCCATTTTTGTCGTACGCGTGGAAGAGCCCAATTACCAGCAGCGTTTATCTTTTTCCTATGCAGATGTGTTAACGGAAACTGTAGAGTTAACACTGGTTAACCAAGATGCAAAGACTAAAAATAAAAAGCGGGCATAAAATTCCTTGCGTTACAACAGCCTCCGGGCTGTTTTTTTATTTGCGTTCAAGCTCTGAAAGGGCAAAGATAATTTTTTCGGCATATTGATACAGAAAAAGCATAGATATTGTAGAGAACTACTTTATACATTCAATCCGCGCACATTTTTTACAGTTTTGGCATATAATTAAGCGATACCGCGGGGCGGGGCAGCGCTAATGTACTTGCCAAAATAGTTTAGATAATGTGAAGAAAGGAGGCTAAAAGATGGGAAAAGATGAATTTAAGGCGTTAAAATGCATCACCGATCTGTTGAAAGTGGAACAGGTTGTTGGTGAGAATGCCTCACAAACTTCTGTTATCCGCGATGTCATCCTGCCAGGAAAAGTACGCAAAATTGCAGAAGTAGATACCAAACTGCAAAATGTCAGTGGCCGTGTCATTGAAAATAAGGTAGTGGTAGAAGGCGTTATTCATAAACAGATTTTTTATGTTGAGGATGAAACCGGCCAGCTAAAAGAATTTACGGTAGATGATGAGCGGTTTGTACACTTTGTCGATGTCCCCGGCGCTATGCCCGGGATGAATGTGCAAGTTCACGCCCGTGTTGAATTTGTCGGACATGATTTTATCCGCGAGGAAAAGGCATATAGGGATGAAGGCGAAGATTTTGACAGTGATGATTTCAATGATGAGGATTTAGAAGCTCAACTTTTCCACAAAAAGAAAGTTAATTCCCTGTTCCGGCAGACAGTAATTCTCGAAATTTTTGTTAAAGTCACAGAATCCATTCAGCTTGATGTGGTAGTGGATGTAAAAGGTGTTGATAAACACAAAGTAAAGACTGAACTTTTGAAAGTGGAAAGTGTCGTCGGTGAAAATGCGGCACAAGTTGCAGTGCGCAATGTGATTGATTTTGGCCGCCCGGCCAGGAAGATCAAAAATGTTGATGCTGAAATCAAACATATCACAGCCCGGGTCATTGAAAACAAAGTTGTGGTTGAGGGGATCTTACACAAACAAATCTTTTTTGTCAGTGCGGAAGATGATGTGGTGTTTGAAGTTTCAGTGGACGAAAAGTTCACCCACTTTGTTGATATTCCCGGTGCTTTCCCCGGTGCCAATGTCCAGGTTCACCCGCGTGTAGAATATGTTGATGTGGATATTGATGCCGGTGATCCTACCCGTGGCAAACAAACGGCTATCATTGACATTTTTGCCAAAGTAACTGAGACGGTGCAGGCTGATGTTGTTACTGAGATTAAAGATGTGCGGACAGAAAAAGAATTACTGAAAGTAGCACAAGTTATCGGTGAAGGCAGTAAGCAGGAAAACATTGTGGCAGATTTGACCGCTCCGGCACCGGTGCGCAAGATGGCAGGTCCGCCGGATACACGTTTTGAAAATATTGAAGCAAAAGTTCTTGAAGATAAAGTAATTGTAGAAGCAGATTTGATTAAAAGCATTTTCTTTGTGCGCGAAGGCGATAAGCCCAAAGTCTTGGAATTTGAAGCCCGGGAGCATTTTACCGTGTTTGTGGATATACCCGGCGCCAAACCGGGCAATGTAGTGCAAGTTTACCCGCGGGTGGAATTTACTGATTTTGATCTTGACCGTCATGATCGCAGGCATATACGCCAAACCACTATTATAGAGGTATTTGTCAAAGTAACTGAATTTGTCCAGTTAGAAGTTGTTACAAGTTGTGAAGTGGGGCCGAAGCCCTCCGTAACAATTTATGTGGTGCAGCCGGGAGATTCCCTCTTTAAAATAGCACAGCGTTTTGGTGTAGCACTGGATGACTTGATTGCAGCTAATCCGGAAATCCGCGATCCTGATTTGATTTTCCCCGGGCAGAAGATTCTCATCCCCAGAAGACCAAAGTGGTAAAACTTAATTTCTGCTTGGCACAAAGTTAATAATTCCAAAGTTGTGGTAGCAATAACCATAGGTATGAGATTGTCAGGGAGCTGCTGTTTAGGCAGCTCCTTATTTTAATAGTCTGGGCTCATGCTTTTTAAGCCGCCATCTCACTTTTTGCGGACAAATTGTAATTTAATTATAATGAGATTGTAAAGATATCTTAACAAGATTAAATTAACTCAAAGGAGTGAGCAACAATGCAAAAAAAATGGACAAGTTTCTCCCTTTGCCTGCTACTGGCAGTTTTCCTCTTGTGCCTTCCCGGCATTGCTGAAGCAAAGTCGGCTACATACTGCTTCAAGTCTCAACCGGGTTGGCAACATTCAGGTATAGCCAAAATTCAATATGTGTTCGCGGCAAAAAACCACGGTCAGGTTATTGAGCCTAACGGGAAAACCTGTAAGGAGCAAAAAGCAGAAATCAGCCTGGTCTTTTTACGCGTCAAAGAAGGAGACACTCTTTACAGTCTCAGTAAAAACTACGGCACGTCTGTAGAGCAGTTAAAATTATTAAATAAACTTAATGGTTTTAAAATCGTGCCGGGCCAAATTTTACGGATTCCAATCTGTTGGAAGTTAACTCCAATGCCTAAACCGCAGCCAAAACCTCAACCTTGGCCCCAACCAAAGCCTGAACCTGAGCCCCAGCCGGAACCAAAACCAATTCCCGAACTACAACCTGAACCTGAACCACAACCTCAACCGGAACCGCAACCGGAGCCTGAACCCCAGTCTGAACCCCAGCCTGAACCGGAGCCGGAACCGCAACCGGTACCGGGGTTAAATGAAGCGGAACAAAAAATGCTGGATTTAGTCAATGCAGAGAGAAGCAAAGCAGGGCTGGCACCTCTTAAAATAGACATGGAATTGGTGAGATTGGCCCGTCTGAAAAGCCAGGATATGATTGATCTCAATTATTTCTCTCACCAGTCACCCACATATGGTTCTCCCTTTGACATGATGAAGGCTGCCGGGATAACTTACCGTTTAGCAGGTGAGAATTTAGCCGGTGCTCCCACAGTTGAGCGGGCTCATACCGGTTTGATGAATTCTTCCGGGCATCGCGCCAATATTTTAAATCCTAATTACACGCATATTGGCATTGGTGCCGTCAGCGGCGGCCGGTACGGGATGATGTTTACACAAATGTTTGTAGGACGTTAAGAAATTGATTGCAATATAACCCGGACGTTTTGCACCCGGGTTATTTTTTTACGTTATTTTATAAATACATGAAAAGACAGGAAAAGTATGTATAAGTTTACTTGTTTAAACGCGCAAAAATTGCCAGTGTATTGCTGCAAAAAACGTAAACACTAAAATTAGCCCAATAATGTTCAAAGGAGTGAGGCTAATGAGTCCTAGACGTCAACGGATTATGTCCGAATCGTTGAAGGAAGAATTAGCCGCAGAGTTAGGCGTGGCAGATATCGTCCGTAAAGAAGGCTGGGGTAGTGTTTCTTCCCGGGATTGTGGTAACTTGGTGAGATTGGCGATTGAGCGCGCCGAACGTGCTCTCATGAATGAACAATAAGGGTGAGCGTACCGGCAAACCGGTACGCTTTTTCTAAAAGCTTGGGCTTGTATGCTCTGTGCAAAATACATAAAAAAAGGAATTTTAATCCTGGCGTGGAATAGTAAAGCATAAGTTTATACGTTATTTATGTGTGGAAATGAATTCTGGCAACTGATGGAGGGATATACGGTGAAGGAGCTACGCAATTTACAGGACGTTCTTGCGCTGCAAGTAGCAAAGGACCGGCTTTTGCATTCAGCCGATCAGGATGAAATTTTGGCGGGAGCCACTACTGATGTCTATTTTATCCGCACCTTGGAAATT
Organism: Bacillota bacterium; assembly: GCA_012523945.1. Lineage (GTDB taxonomy): Bacteria > Bacillota > Dethiobacteria > Dethiobacterales > Dethiobacteraceae > JAAYSO01. Next base: position 6,066 of record JAAYSO010000020.1, on the reverse strand, counting down.
TTACGAGCGGCCGGAAAAGAGAACGAAGAAGTTACGGCTGAAATTTTTGCGGGCAAAGCGGGAGTTTTATGTGGTATAGAGGAAGCATTAAATTTGCTTAAACAAAAAAATGTAGAAGTATGGGCACTGCCGGAGGGTGATGAGTTTGCCCCTAAAGAAACAGTCATGCGTATTAAAGGACGTTATAGTGAATTTGGTATTTATGAAACTGCCATTTTGGGGATGTTGGCCAGTGCCAGCGGTTGGGCCACCGCTGCCCGGCAGATTAAAAAATTAGCCGGCGACCATACTGTAATTATGTTTGGAGCCAGGCACGTACATCCGGCAGTGGCGCCGGTCATGGAGCGGGCCTCCATAATCGGTGGTGTCGATGGCTGTAGTTGTGTGTTGGGCGCCAAGCTGGCGGGACAGGAACCTAAAGGAACTGTTCCGCATGCGGTGATGTTAATTGTTGGCGATACGGTAGAAGTAGCTAAAGTTTATGACCGGATTATGCCGGATGAAGATCCGCGTGTAATCTTGGTTGATACTTTTAAAGACGAAGCAGAAGAAGCACTACGAGTAGCCCAGGCTTTAGGTAAAAATTTAGATGGTATACGTTTAGATACTGCCGGAGAACGTGGTGGCGTAACTCCTGGACTGGTGCGTGAGGTGAGGGCGCGCTTGGATCAAGCCGGGTTTTCCCATGTAAAAATTTTTGTTTCCGGCGGAATTGACGATGAGAGATTGCCGGCACTGTTGGAGGCAGGAGTGGATGCTTTTGGTGTTGGCTCTTATATCTCGCGGGCTTCAGCCATCGATATGACTATGGATATTAAAGAAGTAGCAGGCAAGCCTATTGCTAAACGAGGACGTATACCCGGGATTACGGAAAACAAACGGTTGGTAAAACGATTATAGAGCCGGGGGTTGGTTTAATGGAGTTTATCTTGCGGGAAGACTTTTTTTTGCAGTTGCTGGCAGATTATCTCCTTTTCAGTGAAATGCTCATGGGCCAGGCTGCAGAAATCTGTCTCCAAAAACTCGGCCAAAAACTAGGGTTAAGTATTGAAGAATATTATTTTCAAAACACCGGTAGACACGATTTATCGCCCAAGGAATTTGCTGAACTAATCGCTACAGTTTTAAATAAACTGGGGGGTAATTACTATCTTAAAGCTTATTCGGACAATAAAATCGAAATAGTTTCCACAAAATGCCCCTTTGGTCAAATGATCATTAAAAGTCCTTTGCTTTGTCAAACCATTCAAAGTATCTTTGGCGGAATCGCGGCGCGCAATTTTCCCTATTGCAAAGTTGCTCCCCTGCAGTCAAGGGCAAGAAAAGATCCTGTGTGCCGGCTCGTTATTTTTCTTAAAGAGACAAAAGAAGCACAGGAATTTAAAGGGCAATGCTTTTATAATCAGCCATATTCATTCCTGCTTACGCCCGGGGAAATTAAAACTCTCCAAACCCAACATGGAGATAACAACCAAAACAAGATTAGTTTAGTGACGGAAGAGCCCATCAAGGAAATACAACCGGGCGAAATTCTCTCCAACCTGCATATAGGTGTTTTAAGTGTCAATGAAGATTTACAGATTACATATCTCAATCAAACGGCAAAAGAGCTGCTGCAGATAAATGAGCAGTGGGATTCTTTGCCTTCGCGGAAATTTCGCAAAATTCTGTCTGAAGCAGTGAAAACAAAAAGACATTTTAATCAATACCTTCTGCAGCTACCGTTAAAAGACGGTATCCGTTTTTACAGCGTAAACGCTTCTCCGGTTTTTTCGCCGGAGGGCAATGTGATCGGTGCGTTCAGTGTTTTTCAGGATGTCACAGAAACAAAAACCAGGGAAAATGAATTGTTGCAGATGGAGAAATTTTCACTGGTGGCTGAACTTGCAGCTGGAACGGCCCATGAGATCCGTAATCCCATGACTACTTTGCGGGGTTTTTTGCAGATATTATTGCAGGAATTTGCGCCTGATACCAGAGGCTATGAATATTGCTCACTTATGATCGATGAAATCGACAGAGCCAATTCCATTATTAAAGAGTTTTTACTGTTAACAAAGCCGGCAGCGCCGTTAATGCAGACAGTACAATTACATAACATTCTGGATGAGATTTTTTTGCTGATTGAAAGCAAATCTCTTTTAGAAAATGTAGAACTATGTAAAAATTATGTGCCCAGTTTGCCGCCGGTGGAAGCAGATCCGGCGCAGATTAAACAAGTTTTTCTTAATATTGCTACCAATGCCATTCAAGCCATGCCTGCAGGCGGTCGCCTGACTATCTCTACGGAAACAAGAGATAATCTGGCTGTAGTACGTTTTACCGATACAGGTTGCGGCCTGGATGAAACGCAAGTGTCAAAAATTTTTGATCCTTTTTATACTACTAAAGAAGAAGGTACAGGCTTGGGGTTGACTATCTCTTACCGTATAATTGAAAATCATTGGGGGCGCATTTATGTGGAGAGTATCCCGCAAAAGGAAACAACTTTCACCATAGAGCTTCCGGCCAGTACAAGTCAAAAGTAAAATTTAAAGTAACGAATTTAGTGACAAACACGTTTGCAGGCGTGTTTGTTTTTTCTTATGCCGGAATTTGTATAGGATGCAGGCTTGAAGGAGAATCTATTAACTGCTGTGAATTGAAACGGAGGTGTTTCTTTGTGTCTGAAAAAAAAAGTGGCCACCTGGTAATTATTGGTGGGGCTGAAGATAAAGAAGGAGAGTGTCAAATCCTTCGGCGTTTTTTTCAGCTGGCCGGTGAGCGTGAAGCCAAAATTGCCATTTTGTCCACAGCCAGTACGGAACCACAGGCAGGGGAGCAGTATCGTCAAATTTTTCTGGACATGGGTGCCGCCGAGGTAAAAGTATTGGCTGTTCACAGCAGAGAAGTCACCAATCAGGCACAATACAGGGAAATTTTTGCTAAACAATCGGGTATATTTTTCACAGGGGGCGATCAGCTGCGCATAACAGGCATTTTAGGTGGCAGTGTCCTGGGCAAAGCTTTAATCAGCAGCTACCGGAGGGGGGCAGTGATTGCCGGAACCAGTGCCGGCGCCGCCGCCATGAGTGAAACAATGTTGGTGGGAGGAGCCGATGATGCTACCCCCAGCAAGGAAATTATTCGCATGGCACCCGGTTTAGGTTTATTAAGAGAAGCCGTAATCGATCAGCATTTTGCCCAGCGGGGGCGCATCGGGCGTTTACTGGCCGTGGTGGCCCATAATCCTTATATTGTGGGCATTGGCATTGATGAGGATACGGCTGTTATTGTTGATGGGGCCGGTCGCTGTGAAGTTGTGGGTAGCGGGACTGTGACCATTGTGGACGGACTTGAAGTAACACATTCCAATGTCTCTGAATCCAGCCTTGATCAACCGCTGGCGCTGACTAATGTAAGACTGCATATACTCGCCAAAGGGTACAAGTATAACTTACCTAAACGTATTGCCGAGACGCCGCAGACTAAGGAGGATATTTAGCAAATGAAAATTGTCAGTTTGCATTTTTTCCCCGGGCGCAATATTTACAGTCACCGTCCGGTAATGAAAATGCTTTTGGATTTAGGTTCTGCCAACAATTTTTGCACCAAGTATGATCCTGCTTTTGCGGAAAAATTGCTGCAGATTTTGCCCGGTATGATAGAACATAGATGTTCCCGCGGCTATAAAGGCGGTTTCATCGAGCGGGTCCGTGAAGGTACTTACTTGGGGCATGTGGTGGAACATATTTTTTTGGAGCTACAAAATCAGGCAGCTATCGGAACAAATTACGGTAAAACACGCAGTCATGACGACAGCCTAGTGGAAATTATTGCTGAATACCGCTGCCGGCAGGCAGCCGAATTTTTGGCCCGGTCAGCCGTGAGGCTGACAGAAGCTCTGCTGGAGGGAAAAAAATATGATCCCAGGGTAGATATCGAACAAGCCAAAAAACTTGCTGCACAATATCTTCCCGGACCCAGCACGGCAGCTATTTTAGCAGCTGCCAAAAAAAGACAAATTCCCTTTCAACAGTTGGCGGAAGGCTCCAGTTTATATCGTTTGGGAAGCGGGAAATACCAGAAGCGCATTCTCGCCAGCATAAGTGAAAATACAGGTTGTATAGCTGTAGATATTGCTTGCAATAAACCGCTGACAAAAAAGATTCTACAGCAGCACGGTCTACCGGTGCCCTGTGGCTTTGTGGCAGACAGCCTGCAGGATGCATTAAAGGCAGCTCAGGAGCTGGGGTACCCCCTTGTGATTAAACCTGATAATGGCAATCAGGGTAAAGGAGTATCCCTTAATTTACAAAGCAGTGAGGAAGTAAAAAAAGCGTATGCTTTGGCGGCGGCATACAGTCCCAGGGTAATGATAGAATCTTACCTTGAAGGGAGACACTACAGACTGCTAGTGGTAAATAAAAGGCTGGTGGCAGCTGCAGAGCGGATACCTGCCCTGGTGACGGGGGACGGTGTCCATACGGTTGCGGAATTAATTGAAAGGGAAAATCAAAACCCACTGCGTGGAGACGGGCATGAGAAAGCTTTAACAAAAATTCCGGTGGATCAGATCACAAATGAAGTGTTGCGCCGTCAGGGATTAACACTAAAAACCATTGTGCCCCGGGGACAAAAAGTTTTGCTACGCGATAACGCTAACTTATCCACCGGCGGCACTGCCTGTGATGTCACGGCTGAAGTACATCCAAAGCAGGCAGAACTTGCCGTTCGTGCCGCTGCCTTAATCGGCCTGGATATTGCCGGTGTTGATCTGGTGATGCAGGACATTAAACTGCCCCCCGACAGGCAGGAGGGAGGAATTATAGAAATCAATGCCGCTCCCGGGTTGCGCATGCATTTATATCCCACTAGAGGCACCGCCCGGGATGTGGGAGCAGAAATTGTGGCACAACTTTTCCCGGCGGATCAACCTGTGCGCATACCTGTATTTAGTGTTACCGGCACTAACGGTAAAACTACAACGGCGCGTATGCTGGAATATGTACTGCGCAAGCATGGTTTGTATACCGGCATGAGTTGCACTGACGGACTTTATTATAACGGTACTTTAGCCAAAACAGGCGATTTGACGGGACCTGCCGGGGCCAATGCAGTTTTGTCCCATCCGGAAGTAGAAGTGGCTATTCTGGAAACGGCCCGGGGTGGTATTATTCGTCGCGGTTTGGGCTATGACCGTGCCGATGTGGCTGTAATCTGCAATATCCGTCCTGACCATCTGGGCCAGGACGGCATGGAAACACTGTCTGATCTGATTCATGTTAAAAGCCTGGTGGCGGAAGCAGTGTATGAGAACGGAACTGTTGTGTTAAATGCAGATGAAGCTCATGTTCATGAACTGGCAGAGCGGGTTTGGGCAAAAATTATTTATTTCAGTACCCAGGCAGACAGCATTACAGTCCGCCGTCATTTGGGCAGTGGCGGGCGTGCTCTCTTTTTACGCAGGGGAGCCATTTTGGCAGCCTGGGGCAATCGTGTGACCCTGGTGGGAAGAACGCGTGATTTTGCCGTCACCCACAATGGTTATGCGCTACACCAGGTAGAAAATTTGCTGGCTGCTTTAGCTGCCTGTTGGGGTTACGGTATCCCAATACGTCAAGCGGCCGCTTACTTGCGAGAGTTTACTTCCTCGCCGCAAGATAACCCGGGAAGAGCTAATTTCTACCGCCTGGGGGATTTCAGTGTACTGGTTGATTACGGCCATAACCCGGACGGGTTTGCTAAAATCGGACAGTTTGTCAAGAAACTAAAGCCCAATAGGACTTTAGCCGTACTGGGAGTGCCGGGGGACCGCAGAAATGATTTAGTGTTTACCGCCGGCATCGTGGCGGCAAAATATTTTGATTTTCTCTTCATTAAAGAAGATGAAGATCTCCGGGGCAGGAAACCGGGCGAAGTTGCCGAGCTTTTAAAAAAAGGAGCCATGCAGGCGGGTAAAGAGGAAGCTTTGATTAAAATTTTGCCGACGGAAGAGCAGGCCCTGCAGGAGGCTTTAAAGATGGCTACAGCCGGTGATCTTGTGCTTGTTTTTTATGAAAAAATAGATGTGGTTCTGTCTACTAT
>JAAYSO010000132.1 GCA_012523945.1 Bacillota bacterium | reverse complement strand
TGGGTTGCTGCACTTGTATATATAGTGGCCAGGGGAATAGGGAAAATCGGCGGTTGCTATGTGGGCGCAAAATTATCCGGCGCTTCAGAAGCAGTTCAACGCTACCTTGGGCTTGCCATGCTGCCTAAAGCAGGTGTTACCATTGGCTTGGTCATGCTGGTGCAAGGGCGGTTTCCGGAAATTGCCGCCGTCATTACCGCCATTGAATTGGCTGCCGTTACGGTATGCGAGCTTATCGGACCTTTAACGGCAAAGTACGCACTGGTTTCTGCTGGGGAAGCCAAGCTTCCAGCCACAAAGGCCAGCAAAAGTACAACATAATTTTTCCTCACCCAGCGCACCAATCTTTACCGTCGCGCAGGTGTATGCTATAATGATTTTGAAATCAGAAGGAGGCGATTCATGTGGACAAAAAACATATTCTCACTATCAACCCGGACGCGGCCAAAGCTTTTGCAGAAAACAGCGGTTGCGGCGAATGCCCTACATCCTGTCAATCAGCCTGTAAAACTTCTTGTACCGTAGCAAACCAGGTTTGTATAAAAGAAATGAAAGCATAAAAAAGTAGTCGCCGACTACTTTTTTTTGTATAAATTACCATCACTGTTTGCAAATTCTGTCTTTCTGATATAATAGATTAGATGTAAAAAGAAATGAGGGAAACTATGGTTCATACTTTTAAGCTGCATGAATTAAAGCTGGCTTTGGATGTAGAAAGCGGGGCTTTGCATATCTTGGACGAGCCGGCTTTTTTCGCTGTGAAGCTGCTGAACCAGGGCTTTAGCGCGCAGCAAGTACAGGCGGAACTTCAGGAAAAATTCGATGATAAAACTGCCACAGAAACCTGGGCAGAAATTGAAGACTTAAAAACCAAGGGGCTGCTTTTCAGTCCCAAGCGCCCGCTAAACCTTGCTACTGACGGTGCCATTAAAGCACTCTGTTTACATTTGGCCCATGAATGTAATTTGCGCTGCAAATATTGTTTTGCCGACAAAGGCCATTATGGTGGTACCAGAGGGTTAATGCCGCTGGAGACGGCATATGCCGCCGTTGATTTTTTACTGCAAAACAGTAAAGACCGTCGTCACTGTGAAATAGATTTTTTCGGCGGTGAGCCGTTATTAAATTTCTCAGTTATGCAAAAAACAATTGCATACGGCAGGAGAAAAGCAGCCCGGCTGGGCAAAGTGTTAAAATTTACGGTGACAACAAATGCTTTTGACTTATCCCCTGATGTAATCCAGTATCTCAATGACGAAGAAATCAGTGTAGTCCTGTCTTTAGACGGAAGACAGGAGGTACATGATGCCATGCGGGTGAAACCGGACGGCAGCGGCAGCTGGCAGGAAGTTTTGCAAAACTGCAAAACTGTGGTGGCGGGCAGAAACTATAATAATTATTACCTCCGTGGCACTTATACCAGGCATAATTTAGATTTTACAGAAGATGTTAAAGAAATGTACCGGCATGGTTTTAAATTACTTTCCCTGGAACCTGCCGTTTTAGCACCGGAATCAGAATATGCTTTGCGGGTAGAAGATCTGCCGGCGATTTTAGCCGAATATGAAAAACTGGCAAACCAAATTTGGGAATGGGAGGAACAAGGCGAGCAAGTCTACTTTTTCCACTTTGAGTTGGATTTACACCAAGGGCCCTGTGCCAAAAAAAGAGCTCTGGGCTGCGGTGCAGGTTCATCTTATTTAGCCGTTACTCCTGACGGTAAGCTATATCCCTGTCATCAATTTGCCGGGGAAGACGGTTTTTGTGTAGGTGATGTTTTTTCCGGAATTAAAACAGATGAGATTTTGCAACGTTTCCAAACTGTAGATTCAGTTGAAAAAGATGCTTGCCGGGATTGTTTTGCCCGTTTCTTTTGCGGCGGCGGATGCCATGCTGCGGCCTGGTTTCAAAACGGCAATTTAAACATCCCTTATGACTATGGGTGCCGGCTGCATCGGAAACGTGTTGAATGCGGTCTGTATATACAGGCCAAACGGGCGTTAGCCAAAATGAACAGGTGATTTAATGGATATTTTCTCCTTTCGCGCCGAAGAAGAATTAAATAGAAGCGGTCCTTTGGCTGTCAGGGTTCGGCCCAAAAGCTTGGACGGGTTTGTGGGACAAGAGCACCTGGTAGGTGAGGGTAAGCCGCTCAGACGGCTGGTGGAAAATGATATCCTGCTGTCACTGCTTTTTTACGGGCCGCCGGGAACAGGAAAAACAACTCTGGCGGAAATTATTGCCGCAGAAACAAAGGCAGCCTTTGTACGTGTCAATGCAGTCTCTTCCAGCGTCAGTGAACTGCGTAAAAATATTGAAGATGCACGGCAGCGCCTGGCAAGCAGCGGCACGAGAACTATTCTTTTTATTGACGAAATTCACCGTTTTAACAAAGCACAGCAAGATGCCCTCCTGCCGGCCGTAGAACAAGGGATTGTGGTCTTAATCGGTGCCACCACGGAAAATCCTTATTTTACGGTTAATGCACCTTTATTGTCACGGATGCGTATTTTTCCCTTTGAACCTTTAACAATTCAGGATATCACTATGCTGCTGCATAATGTTTTACAATCTCCTGCAGCCAATTTGCAGAATGTGGAGCTGACGCAAGAAGCATTGACACATCTTGCGGAAATGGCCAACGGTGATGCCAGGGCGGCTTTGAATTCTTTGGAATTGGCGGCAGCCTTGGCACAAACTAATGAATACGGGCAAAAAATAATTGATCTTGCCCTGGCTGAGGAAGCAGTTCAGCGCCGCTTTGTCGTCTATGATAAAGACGGTGACAGCCACTATGATGTTATTTCTGCTTTTATCAAATCCATCCGCGGTTCAGATCCCGATGCCGCTTTATATTGGCTGGCACGCATGCTGGAAGCGGGCGAAGACCCTTTATTTATTGCCAGGCGTCTGATCATTGTGGCTTCTGAAGATATCGGTAATGCTGATCCCCATGGGCTGCTGGTGGCTGTCAGCGCCGCCCAGGCAGTTCAGATGATCGGTCTGCCGGAAGGCAGGATTCCTTTAGCCCAGGCAACAACCTACCTGGCCAGCGCCCCTAAAAGTAATGCCGCCTATGTAGGGATTGAGGAAGCACTGTCCCTGGTGAAAAAAAGACCGGGAGACAGAGTGCCAGTCCACTTGCGCGATGCAAGTTATCAGGGAGCAAAATCCCTGGGACACGGAAAAGGCTACCTGTATCCGCATGATTATCAAGGTCATTTTGTGAAACAAAATTATCTGCCGGAAGGCATGAAACGGCCCAGATTATACCGTCCCAGCAGCAATGGTTATGAAGTTTCCATCAAAAAACGTCTGGAGCAGTGGGAGAGGCTGCGCAGGAAGGATGATACCGGTGACTGATTCTTTTATGACTGTAGCCCGTAATGTAAGAGTAAAAATTCCGGTAGGTGCATGCCGCTTTATTGCCAGCGTTGCCCGCACTGATACCGAAGAAGAAGCAAAAGCTTTTATTGCAGAAGTGGCCAAGGAATTTCACGATGCTACCCATAACGCTTATGCGTATAAAATCGGGCTGGGTGATCTGGCCCTTACACGGCAAAGTGATGCTGCCGAACCTGCCGGAACTGCCGGCCCGCCTATTTTGCAAACGATTGAACATGCCGGCTTAACGAATGTGACAATTGTGGGCACCCGTTATTTTGGCGGTGTCAAACTGGGTATCGGTGGCTTAATTCGTGCCTACCGGGCTTGCGCAGAAGCAGGACTTAAAGAAGCAGGCCGCAAAAAAGAAATTTTCACCACAAAACTTCAGATAAGAGTGCCTTACGATTGGCTGGGTTCAGTTTTAAAGGATATTCCCTCCTTCCGGGGAGAAATTGTGGATGTGGAATATGAAGCAGAAGGCGTTAATGTCATTAGTACAGTGCCCGTTAGTTCCCTGAAAGCTTTGCAAAGGCAAATTACGGAAAATACACGAGGGAAGGCAGAGTTTTTGGGACATACTAACAATGACAGTAGCGGGAGGTGATGGTGCTGACGAAAAAAAAAGTTTTAGTGGCCATGAGCGGCGGTGTCGACAGTTCCCTGGCAGCAGTTCTGCTGAAAGAGCAGGGTTATGAAACTATTGGCGCCACCATGCGCCTGTGGGTACCGGAAGGCTTTGAGAACGAAGCAAGCTTTTCCGGTCGCGGATGCTGCTCCCTGGATGCCGTAGACGATGCCCGCCGTGTTGCTGATAAATTCAATATTCCCTTTTACGTACTTAATTTCAAAGATGCTTTTCGGGAAAAAGTAGTTGACTATTTTATTGCCGAATATCGTCAAGGACGTACACCAAACCCTTGTATTGCCTGTAATCGCTATTTAAAATTTGAATTGTTTTTACGTAAGGCACTGGAACTGGAGGCGGATTATGTTGCCACCGGCCATTATGCCCGTGTTTTTTATGATGAAAACAAACAAAGATACCGTCTGCAAAAAGCTGTAGACAACATCAAGGATCAGTCTTACGCACTTTACAATTTAACACAGGAGCAGCTTGCCCATACACTTTTTCCTTTAGGGGGGCTGTTAAAAACTGAAGTCCGGAAACTGGCAGCTAAATATGAACTGGCCGTTGCCGATAAACCGGATAGTCAGGAAATCTGTTTTATTCCCGATGACGATTATAAACGGTTTTTGCGTGAAGAAGCCCAGGTGGAATCTCCTCCCGGCCCCATCCTGGATGTGGACGGCCGCCGTTTAGGCACACATCAAGGTTTAGTTAACTATACTGTAGGACAGCGCAAAGGTCTGGGCATCGCGGTAGGCAAGCCCATGTATGTAATCGAGCTGGACATGGAAAGAAATGCTTTAATCGTCGGTGATAATAACGAGGTTTTTGCCCGTGGACTCATTGCCGGTGACGTTAATTTTATCCTGATTGCTGAGTTGAAAGCACCAATGACAGTGAGGGCTAAAGTGCGCTACCATGCTAAGGAGGTAGAAGCACTATTGTCACCACTGCCGGAGGGGAAGGTGCGCCTGGATTTTGCCAAGCCGGAAAGGGCGGTTACACCTGGACAGGCCGTGGTGTTTTACCAGGGTGAAGATGTGGTTGGCGGAGGTATAATTGAAAAAGCAATTCGCTAAGAAGAGAGGGAGAGAATGAAAGCGGAAATTATTGCAACCGGCACGGAATTACTCTTAGGACAAATAACTAATACTAACGCCCGTTTTTTATCGGAAAAACTGGCGGAAAAGGGAATTGATGTCTATTGGCATACTGTGGTAGGTGATAACCCGTCCCGGGTAGAAGAAGCTCTGCGGACAGCTTTATCCAGAGCAGATCTTATTCTTACCTCCGGTGGCCTTGGCCCCACCATGGATGATTTAACGAAGGAAACCCTGGCTGAAGTGCTGGGATTACCCCTGGAACTCCATACCGGCTGGCAACAGCAGATGGAAAAGATGTTTAGCCGCCCCGGACATAAAATGACCAGCAATAATTTAAAACAGGCAATGGTACCTAAAGGGGGAAAACTAATTCCCAATAATTTTGGCACAGCACCGGGCATCTGGCTTGAACACCAGGGGAAAATTATTGTCTTAATGCCGGGGCCGCCCCGGGAATTAGAGCCTATGTTTTTGGAAGAAGTGCTGCCCAACCTTCCGGAAACAGACAGTATTTTACTTTCCCGGGTTTTGAAAATTACCGGAATGGGAGAAGCGGCCATGGAAGACTCCATTGCCGATATCATTGCCAACCAAACCAATCCCACCATTGCGCCTTTAGCCAAGCTTAATGAAGTACATTTACGGCTTACAGCCAAAGGAAAAAACAAAGAAGAATGTTTGCGGCTGCTGGATGAACTTGATCAGAAACTACAGGCTAGACTTGGAAACAATATTTTTGCCCGCGATGATGAAACCATGGTTGACGTGGTGGCCGAACTGCTTTTTGCGCAAAAACTTACAGTGGCTGTGGCCGAATCTTGCACCGGCGGCCTCTTGGCGCATACTTTCACTAATATCCCCGGCAGTTCAGATTATTTTCATCTAGGTCTTGTAACCTACAGTAACCAGACAAAAATTTCCCAGCTAAATATTTCTGCAGATCTTTTAGCGGCTGAAGGCGCTGTTTCTGAAGCTGTGGCCAAAGCAATGGCCGTCCAGGTGAAGCAAATAGCCCAAACTGATTTTGGTATCGGTATCACAGGTATTGCGGGTCCCGGCGGCGGTTCTCCGGAAAAGCCTGTGGGTCTGGTTTATATTGCTTTAGCCGCCCCTGACCAGGTAAGCTGCCGGAAGTTTAATTTCCTGGGAAAAAGGGAAAATATTAAGGAACGGGCAGTTATTAGCGCATTGAATCTGCTGCGCCTGTATCTTTTAAAACAATCCGGGTGATTTCTTGGTCAAACTCAAGCGGCGGCAAACCGTAAAGTTATTTCTGCTTGCCCTTTTGGGCACTGTCATCTTTGTCAGCCTCTTTGGCAGCTATACTACTACACTGGAAGCTTTTCAGATTGAATTAAGAGTGAAAATTTTCGATCAAGGCTTTACACAACTTGAATTTCCTCCTCTGGGGCTAGTGCGGGCGAAAACCCACTTGCCCCCTTTAATGTTATCTGTGCGGCTAACAAATATCAATTTACAACAAATGGAAAAAATTTTATCACATACAGATGACGCTGTTTATTTAAATAACCTGCAGTCCCTGGCAAAACGGGAAGCAAATATTTTTTTGTGGCGCCTTTTGTGGCTGGCTTTTATCGGCGGATTTGCCGGACCTTATTTATTTGGGGAAAGGGATCGCAGGCGACTCATAGCCGCAGCTTTATCCGGCGTCTTAATTCTCGGAATCATGCTGGCGACTGCTTATGCTACTTTCCAGCCGCTGGCTTTTATGAATCCGGAATTTGAAGGAATTTTGGCAGCCGCTCCCTGGATGTTTGGCCTCATTGAAGATTTGTTATTGCATGTTAAAAATTTAGGTGCCCAGCTGGAACTGGTGGTAGGCAGTATTAATAATTTGTTTACGCAAGTGGAGCGCTTCCAACCTTTGGGCACGGCAGAAGGAGATTTAAAAGTTGCCCATATTTCAGATTTGCACAATAACCCTGCCGGAATGGACTTTGTGCGCCAGGTCATTGAAACTTTTGGGGTGCACATGGTCATTGACACAGGGGATATCACCGATTTTGGCACAGATCTGGAGGCAGGTTTGGCTGCCCCCATAGAAGCATTCGGTATCCCTTATGTTTTTGTGCCCGGCAACCATGACGCTCCCAATGCCATTATGCGCTTGAAAAGTATTCCCAATGTCCATGTACTGGAAGAGGGAGTCATTGAAATTTTAGATCTTTGCCTTGCCGGCATTGCTGATCCTGCGTCCGGCGGGTCCAGTATGGTGGTAGCGGCAGAACCCGTCTTGGATGACTATGCAGTTCGCCTGCAGGAAATCATAAATGAGGCAAAGCGGTCTCCCCATCTTATTGCTGTACACCATCCGCGTATTGCCCGGCATTTTCTACAAAAAGTGCCTTTAATTCTTACCGGCCATACACATCAGTTTTCCCTGGAACAACTGGGGGAAACGGTGGTGATAAATGCCGGTACCACAGGTGCCGCCGGCATACGCGGCCTGCAAACCGGCCGGGAAACTCCCTATTCTTTAGTCTTATTGCATTTCGCCAGGCAAAAGGAAGGAGATTTATCTCTGAAGGCTGCCGATATTATTCATGTCTTCCAGTCAAAAAGCGGTTTTTCCCTGGAAAGACGTTTCTTCCCTGCTGCGGAGGCAGAAGACCAACCGGAACCGGATGAAGCTGAAAATAATGCGCTTTAAAATCCTGCCAAGCAGGATTTTTTGCTAAGTAAAAATAATTATACAAGCAGTTTTAAATACGCAACTTATTTGACGTTTTGAACTCAACTTAAAGGAGCGTCTTGTAGTGGCAAGAGTTTTTTTTGCACTGGAGCTACCGGATGATTTGCGCCGGCAAATTGCATTTTTACAGCAAGAAATCCCGGTAAAGCCGGGTGAGGTAAAGTGGGTAGAAAAGAATAATTTACATATCACATTGTACTTTGCCGGAGAAGTTGACACTTCCACACTGCAGCAACTGTTAAAACGGGCGGAAGATACTGCTACGCACCTAAAACCTTTTACCGCCGTTATCAAAGGCATAGGGGCCTTTCCAGCTTTGTCCCGCCCGCAGGTGCTGTGGCTGGGCATTGAAGAAGGCAGGACCGAAATAACGTCTTTGGCAAAAATGCTTACAGAAACTAAAGACAGGTCAAAAAAACCTTTTGTACCGCATTTGACCATGGGCCGGGTACGGGCCGGAAAAAAGGTTGATTTAAAACAGTTTTTGCAGCAAGCCGGTGACTATAAAGCAGGTTCCTTTCTTGTCACCAAGTTTTGCTGTTTTCAAAGCAAGTTAACACCACAGGGACCTATTTACACAAAAATAAAAGAATTTTTTTTGCAATAATTTATGTTGCAGGCAGGAATTGTTTTATCCGGGGAAGAACATAAGAGGGGAACAAATGTTTGCTTGGAGGTTCTGACATGAAAGAAAAGCAAAAAGCCTTGGAAATGGCTTTACTGCAAATTGAAAAACAGTTTGGTAAAGGCTCCATTATGAAGCTGGGAGACGATGCCAGCAGGCTTAATTTATCTGTAATTCCTTCAGGTTCTTTGGCACTGGACATTGCTTTGGGGGTGGGCGGCTTCCCTCGGGGCCGGATTGTGGAAGTGTACGGGCCGGAATCATCCGGTAAAACTACCGTGGCGCTTCATGCCATTGCCGAAGCACAAAAATTAGGCGGGTATGCAGCTTTTATTGATGCCGAACATGCTTTAGACCCGGTTTATGCAAAAAAGCTGGGCGTAAATACCGATGAACTGTTGGTGAGCCAGCCTGATACGGGTGAACAAGCACTGGAAATTGCCGAATCACTGGTACGCAGCGGGGCCATAGATGTGCTCGTGATCGACTCAGTTGCCGCCCTGGTACCTAAAGCTGAAATTGAAGGTGAAATGGGCGACAGCCACGTTGGCCTGCAGGCGCGTTTAATGTCCCAGGCATTGCGCAAGCTCTCCGGTGCCATTGCCAAATCAAATACCATTGCCATTTTTATTAACCAAATCCGGGAAAAAGTGGGCGTTTTATTTGGCAATCCGGAAGTTACACCAGGGGGGCGTGCTTTAAAATTTTATGCCACCGTCCGGATAGAAGTCCGTCGCATAGAAACGCTTAAACAGGGAGCGGATGCCGTGGGCAACAGGACACGTGCCAAAATCGTAAAAAATAAAGTAGCCCCTCCTTTTAAGCAAGTAGAGTTCGATATCGTTTATGGTGAAGGTATTTCACGGGAAGGATCGCTTCTGGATTACGGTGTGGAGCTGGATTTGATACAAAAAAGTGGTGCCTGGTATTCCTTTGGTGAAATCCGTTTAGGGCAGGGTAAAGAAAATGCGCGCCAATTTTTGAAGGAAAATACCGATATTGCCGCCGGTATTGAACAAAAAATCCGGGAGACTTATGATCTGCCCCTATTCACTCCGCCCGGGACAGGTAAAGAAACAGAAAAAAATGAACAATAACTCTTTGGAAAAAGGGCTGGCAGTTGCTTACCGTCTTTTAAGCCATAGAGCACGTACGGAAAAACAAATCCGGGAAGCTTTAGACCGCAGACAATTTACACAAACAATAATAGAGCAGGTAGTGGCTGAATTAAAAAGAAAAGGCTATGTGAACGACCGGCAGTATACCCGGGATTATATTGATTTTCGTTTGCAGGGAAAACCTTATGGACCGCTCTGGCTGCGTGCTTCCCTTTTGCGTCGCGGCGTAGCAAGAGAAATTGTCGAAGAGGAACTACATGCCGTTATTTCGGCAGAAAAAGAAAGAAAACTGGCGCAGCTTTTTTTCGAGCAAATTCAATCTACTTTGGACAGCCGGGAAAAAGCTTTTCGCCGCCTGCTTTCCAGAGGTTTTAGTTATGCTGCGGCCCAAAAAGTGCTAAAAGAGGTCGATTTCTCTTCAGAGAAATAATCTTAAAAAAGACCGGACTTGTGTTGTCAACCTCAACCGTTGCCTTGACATCAGCTATTAAAATAGATACAATTTAAGGCAGATACAGCTAATGTGTGGGTCGCCTTATAAAGAAAGTACGGCTCTTTAATTATGAGCCTTTAACATATATGACTTTTACTGGTTTCAGGATAATTGGATAAAAATACCCAGTTAAGATCAATATGTGCTTCTTTATAGCTGTGTGCCCGCACAGCTCTTTTTATTGCCATTTATTTCAAATTTTTTACATTTATCACAGGAGGTGAAATGTTTGGATCCAATCTACGTGACTATAATTGTAATTATTACAGCACTGGTAGCTGCCGCTATAGGATATTTTATCCGCAAAACCTCTGCTGAAAGAAAAATTGGCTCGGCGGAAGAAGCAGCAAAAGCAATTTTATCAGAAGCTGAAAAACAAGCTCAAGCCATTAAAAGAGAAAAAATCATTGAAGCCAAAGAAGAAGTGCATAAGCTGCGTAAAGATCTTGACCAGGAAAACCGCGAACGCCGTGATGAATTAAAAAGATTAGAGCGGCGTTTACTGCAAAAGGAAGAAACTTTAGACAGGAAAACTGTCCAAATTGAACGTAAAGAAGAAGAACTGAAAAAGAAAGACCTTGAGGTTAGTAACATCCGGGAAAAGATTACGGCAACTTTAAACGAACAATTGGCTGAATTGGAACGCCTGTCCGGAATGACCACCGATGAAGCAAAAGAAATTTTGCTCAACCGGGTGCGCGATGAAGTTCAGCATGAGATGGCTGTCATGATTAAGGACATTGAAGGACAGGCAAAAGAAGAAGCTGAAAAAAAAGCACGCGAAATTATCACATATGCCATCCAAAAATTTGCTGCTGATCATGTTTCCGAAACAACCGTCTCGGTAGTTTCACTGCCAAATGACGAAATGAAAGGGCGGATTATCGGCCGGGAAGGACGCAATATTCGCGCTTTAGAAACTTTGACCGGCATCGATTTAATCATTGATGATACGCCGGAAGCCGTTATTCTTTCAGGTTTTGATCCCATTCGGCGGGAAATTGCACGAATTGCACTGGAAAAGTTGGTGGCTGATGGGCGCATTCACCCGGCCCGCATTGAAGAAATGGTGGAAAAGGCTCGTCAGGAAGTGGATATGCGTATCCGTGAAGAAGGGGAAGCAGCCATGTTTGAAACTAATGTTCACGGCCTGCATCCCGAATTGGTCAAATTACTGGGCCGCTTATGTTACCGTACCAGCTACGGTCAAAATGTACTGAAGCATTCCATAGAAGTGGCACACTTGGCCGGTGCCATGGCTGCCGAACTCGGTTTAGACGTCCAATTTGCCAAACGGGCCGGCTTGCTCCATGATATCGGTAAAGCGGTAGACCATGAAGTCGAAGGCCCTCACGTCGTGATTGGCAGTGACCTGGCTCGCAAGTATAAAGAATCCCGGGAAATTGTCAATGCCATTGCTGCTCACCATGGAGATGAAGAGTTTTTAACGCTGGAAGCTGTTTTAGTACAGGCTGCAGATGCTATCTCGGCGGCACGCCCCGGGGCACGTCGTGAAACCTTGGAAGCATATATCAAACGCCTGGAAAAATTAGAAGAGATTGCTGATTCCTTTGACGGTGTGGAAAAAGCTTATGCCATTCAGGCAGGGCGGGAAATACGGATTATGGTTAAGCCGGATAGAATTGATGACCTTGCAAGTGTGACCATAGCCAGAGAAATTGTGAAAAAAATAGAGGCGGAACTGGAATATCCAGGACAAATAAAAGTTACAGTGATTAGAGAAACAAGAGCGGTAGATTACGCCAAATAGTTCCGACTCTTAAAAAGGAGCGCTTGCGCTCCTTTTTTGATTCTACCGGCAGGGAATTATTTAAACCTAGATTTGCTTACTTTCCTATCTGCTGGGGGTGTTAGTTGGGAATCCCCGGCAATTTTTGCCGCAAGACAATTATAAGATTTAGGCAGGAATTTATGGTCCGGTTATGGAACTTATGAGGCAGCAAGCTGCCGGAGGATGATAATGTGCCAAAGCCTAAGCAACAGAGCAAACAAGATTTGAGGACCGCAAATTTACTGATTTCACTACTGCTACGCTTTACGGAAATTTTTTCAATTCATTTAGATATGCCCAATGAGTGTGTAAGATTTACTTTTATGCTACGCGGTGAACTTGCGGGCGATGAATTTTCCCGGTTTCAAAAAGTGCTTGCTGACTCTTTCGCAGCTTACGGGGGACTGACAGGCAAAAATATTGTCATTAAAGCAGAATTGGCACATTTTAGCCATTTAAGTAAGATTACTCTGGTTACAACCACAAAGGACCTTTCTTTGGCGGAAATTCAGCTCTTTTGCGGCCTGGTCTGCAACGTCTTTCCCAAAACAGTACTGCGCGACATGGAGAATTTAGGGCAAATGCAAAGTGAAGAGATAATGCAACAGGAAGAAATTATTAATTATTTATTAAATCAGGGAACAAAAATGAAAAAAGTTAATTTGCTTGCTTTTAGGGATGCCGGAAAAGTTTTTGTCTATAATAAATAATGTCACAAGTTTGCACCTGGCATAAGTGCTCAATAGCTGTCAGAAAACACGTGCTCTACGGCACGTCTTTCTTATGTACCCTAAAAACAAGGAAAACTTAACGATGAACTTTGAGGTGAACTTAGATGCGCATCTTAATTATTGGCGATGTGGTAGGCAGGCCGGGGAGGAAATGCTTACGGGATTTGCTGCCTCAAATTATAAAAAATTATGATGTTGATTTTACTATTGCTAACGGTGAAAACCTGGCTTCAGGCAACGGTTTCACGCCCAAAACAGCCACAGAAGTCTTTGGTTATGGTGTAGACGTCCTCACCATGGGAAATCATGTCTGGGACAGGAAGGAAGCTTTACCCTATATTGACCAGGAGACACGCATTATCCGACCGGTAAATTATCCGCCGCAAGTGCCGGGACGCGGTTGGACCATTTATACACATAAAGGACAAAAAATCGGCGTTATTAATGCCAGTGGACGTGTCTTTATGGATGCCCTGGACTGCCCCTTCCGTACAGTGGCGACGGCCGTGGAGGAGATTCGCAAAGAGACAAAAATCATTATTGTTGACTTTCATGCCGAGGCCACCTCGGAAAAAATAGCCCTGGGACGTTATTTAGACGGATATGTTTCGGCTGTGGTGGGAACACATACGCACGTGCAGACTGCCGATGAGCAAATTTTACCTGCAGGGACGGCTTACATAACCGATATAGGTATGACCGGACCCAAAGATTCCATTTTGGGAGTTAACCCGGAGCCCGTGTTACGTAAATTTCTTACGCAAATGCCGGCTCGCTTTGAAGTGGCCAAAAAAGGTCCGATTCAGTTTAATGGGGTGCTGGTAGATATTGATTTAAGCAGCGGCTTGGCTCTCCGGATAAAAAGATTAATAGATTTTCATGAAATATAACATATTTTCTAAAAACCAAGCAGGATTTTTCTGACTTATGATGAATTTAAATATTTGAAGTTATCTGAAAAGTAAAAAAACTAGGGGGTACAGCGATGGAAGTATTAAAAGTTTCAGCAAAGTCCAATCCTAATTCTGTAGCAGGAGCATTGGCGGGCGTTTTACGTGAAAGAGGCGGAGCCGAAATACAGGCAATTGGGGCCGGTGCCTTGAATCAGGCAATTAAAGCTGTAGCAATTGCTCGTGGTTTTGTGGCACCAAGTGGGATGGATTTAATTTGTATACCTGCTTTTACAGATATCATCATTGAAGGTGAAGAAAGAACTGCAATTAAACTTTTAGTTCAGCCTAGATAGGCTAATGAGAAACACACCCATTTCAGATGGGTGTTTTTTTGTATTATGGTTTTACCACCTTTATAAGCATGATAAGATAAAAATAAAAAGGGGTTTGCAAGTGAAATTTTATACAGTAGACAGTCATTGTGATACGGTTCATCTTTTTACAAAAGGGCATTATAATTTCTGGCAGCAAAATACTTGTGGTCAAATCGACTACCCTCGCTTGAAGCAAGGAGGGGTAAATTTACAGTTCTTTGCTCTTTTTATTGAACCGGAGTACAAACCTTTTTTGGCGTTACCGCGTGCTCTGCAGTTATTAGAACATTTATTGTCTGAACTGGAAAAAAATCAGGATAAAATTATTTTGCTGAAAACAAAAACTGATTTACAGAAAGCAGTGCTTAACCCGCGCAAACTGGCAATTATCATGGCGCTGGAGGGGGGAGAACCTTTAGAAGGCGGCCGGGAAATTATACAAATTTTTCATCGTTTAGGATTGCGCAGTGTAGGACTGACCTGGAATCAGCGCAACCGGCTTGCAGACGGAGTAGGTATGGGAGAAGCAGCAGGGGGGCTCACTAAACTGGGGAAAAAAGTAGTAAAAAACTTAAACAGTCTGGGTATGGTCGTGGACGGTGCCCATCTGGCTAAACGCGGTTTTTACGATCTTCTGGAAACAGCAACCAAGCCGGTACTGATTTCCCATGCCAATGCGGCAGCTCTTTGTCCCCACCCGCGCAACCTGGATAAAGAACAAATTTTGGCCTTAAAAGCACAAAAAGGAGTGGTAGGTCTAACGTTTTATCCTGATTTTATTGCCGAAAAAGATGCGACTTTAGAAAAATTGCTAGATCATTTTTGTTACGTGGCAGATCTGGCAGGCACTGAAATTTTAGGTTTAGGCAGTGATTTTGACGGTATAGATAAAGTACTGCCCGAGCTTGCCGACGTGTCCTGTTTACCTGTTCTCACAGCAGGCCTGCGGCGGCGTGGTTTCACGGAAAAAGAAATTGCGGCCATAATGGGAGAAAATATGCTCAAACTTTTATCCGCCAATCTTAGTGAGGAGGATGAAAAATGATTGTAGCAGATTTACATCTTCATACTCAAGCCAGTGACGGCCTCTATACACCGGAAGAAATTGTTAGCCTGGCACTTTCCAAAAAACTTACAGCCATTGCCATTACAGATCACGACACCGTGGACGGTATTGATGCAGCCCTGGCGGCAGCTCAAAACACAGGACTTTTAGTTTTTCCGGGCATTGAATTTAGTACAACTTACGAAGATAAAGAGGTACATATTTTAGGTTATTGTCTTAACCATAAAAGTACAGTAATACAAGGGCTGATTAAAGAACTTAATGAAAGCCGCTTCCGCCGCCTGGAAGCTATGGTACGGAAATTAAGGGACTTGGATTACCAAATTACCCTGGATGAAGTGCTGGAGAAAACAGGCACAGCCCCGGGCCGGCCGCATGTGGCAAGAGTTTTAGTCGAAAAAGGTTATTTTCCCAACATCGCCGCAGCCTTTGATAATTTATTAGAAAAGGGGCGCCCTGCCTATGTCAAACGCTTTAAATTAACGCCACAGGCTGCCATTAATGCCATAGAAGCAGCGGGGGGGTTTAGCGTCTGGGCTCATCCCGGCCAGGTAGAAGATGACGGTTTACTGACTAAATTTATTACTTATGGCCTGAAAGGAATTGAAGTTTATCATCCTGAACATGATGCCGCACAAACAGTTCTTTATGAGCAACTGGCACAAAAGCACCATCTTCTTGCCACGGGCGGTTCTGATTATCACGGCGACAATTCAGGGCAAAGGAGTAATTTTGCTGAATTTGGCCTGACACGTAGAAAATTTGACATATTCAAATATTATTGCGAGCAAATACGTAATACGGGCTAATATCGCGCAATAGGGCTTTTCTTTGCTGCTTTACTATGATAAAATAGTAAAAAAGAAAGTGAGGTGATAACAGGTAAAATAACTGTTGACAAATTAATATCTTTGGAGGTATTTATGGCGAACATACTTTTAGGTTTAGAGGTAACGTTAATCGGTTTTTCCCTTACAATGCTCTCTTTATATTTCCTCTACTTAATTCTTGCCGGCTTTAGTTATCTCCAACAGAGGCCTGACTCAGTGGAGGTAGTGGCGGAGACGGCAAAACCATTGAAAGTATTGCAAAGTGAGTCACCAAAAGACAAAGCATGTCCTTCTGAGCTGGTGGCAGTAATTACGGCTTCCATTTCCTCATACCTGCGTAAATCGCCGCCTGAATTTGCCGTCATCTCTGTCCGGCCGCAAAAGACAAATTTTCATTCAGACTGGGTAACTGCCGGCAGAAATAATTTGCTTGAGAATCGCCGGCAAATTATATGGCGAAAGGAGAGAAGGTCATGAAGGAATTTCGCATTACTGTCAACGGCCAAAGCTATAGTGTTATTGTTGAGGAATTATCAGACGGTAATACAGCCTTAAACACGCAGAGTACAATTTTACCGCCACAGATACCTAAAGCTCCTGCACCTTCCCACCTAAAGGCAGAAGAAGATACTTTTATTAACACTCCACTACAAACTGAAAAAACAGTAGCGGCACCCATGCCGGGTGTGGTACAAAAAATTGTAGTTACCGCCGGGCAAACGATACAAAAAGGAGAGGTGCTGCTCATCTTGGAAGCAATGAAAATGGAAAATGAAATTATCGCACCGCAAGCAGGTATAGTAAAAGCAATCCATGTCAGTGAAGGGGCAACAGTCAATACCGGCGACGCCTTGCTTGTTTTTGCATAGGAGGCGGTTATGCTGGAAAAAATCATAATCTTTGTCCAGGAAACAGGTTTTTATGCCATGACCTGGCAGCAGGCGGTCATGCTTATCATCGCACTGGCCTTGCTTTACTTGGGTATAGAGAAAAAATATGAGCCCCTTCTCTTAATCCCGATTAGCTTCGGCATGCTGTTGGCAAATTTACCCTTGGGGCAAATCATGGCGGCGCCCGTTTATGAGCAAACAGGGGAATTAATTACCCCGGGAGGTCTTATCTATTATTTTTATCAAGGCATAAAACTGGGCGTTTTCCCGCCCCTCATTTTTTTAGGTATAGGTGCCATGACTGATTTTGGACCGCTTATTGCTAACCCGCAAACACTTTTGCTGGGTGCAGCGGCACAACTTGGTATTTTTACCACATTTATCGGTGCAATACTTTTGGGTTTTACTCCGGCAGAAGCAAGTAGTATCGGGATAATCGCAGGCGCTGACGGTCCTACTGCGATTTTTTTAACTTCAATCTTGGCCCCGGAGCTTTTACCTTCAATCGCCATTGCCGCCTACTCTTACATGGCCCTGGTGCCCATGATTCAACCGCCTATTATGCGTGCCCTGACTACTAAAGCAGAGCGGGAGGTGGTTATGGAGCAGTTAAGACCGGTTTCAAAACGGGAAAAAATCCTCTTTCCCATTATCGTCACCATTATCACCGGCCTGCTCTTGCCCCCTTCAATTCCCCTGATAGGAATGCTGATGCTGGGCAATTTATTGAGAGAGTGCGGTCTGACAGAGCGTTTAAGTAAAACTGCGCAAAATGAATTAACTAACATTATTGTGATTCTCTTGGGCACGGCAGTGGGTGCTTCCGCCGGCGCAGAAAACTTCCTCACGCCGCAAACTTTATTTATCTTGGCTTTAGGTTTAGTTGCCTTTGCCATTGGCACCGCCGGCGGCGTTATAATGGGCAAAATTATGTACAAAGTAACCCGAGGAAAAATCAATCCTTTGATCGGCTCTGCAGGCATCTCTGCAGTTCCCATGGCTGCACGCGTCTCACAAATGGAAGGACAAAAAGCCAATCCCAACAATTATTTGCTTATGCATGCCATGGGGCCCAATGTGGCCGGTGTCATCGGCTCCGCCATCGTGGCCGGATTGTTACTGTCTTTTTTCGGTAAGTAACGAAAAGAGAACCTCACAGAGTGCTTTTGTTTGGTCTGTAATGTAAATCGGCTGTTTACATCAGACTTTCGGCCTCTGTGAGGTTCATTTGTATTATTGCCGGTTAGATTTTTTTTATACACAAAAATAATTATTTTTTTAATAAACATAAAAACTGCCGCTGTTTAATAGAATAAAAAAGTACTTATTTGCAAGCAATCAAATAAAGGCAGGGAGAGGGAGTGCAGTGCAGCGGAAACAAAAAGGGAAAAAAAAGGCGGGTCGTCCTTTTCATTATTTGTGCTTTACTGGCAACTGTTATGATTGCCGACTATTTTTTTTACTATAACCGTATTTATCCCGGTGTCTATTTTGAAGAACTTTCACTGGGCGGGCAAAAGAAAAAGGATGCAGTCCTGCAGTTGGAAAAATATCTGCAGAACCTGAAATTTAATCAAAATATAGTGGCATTTACCGGCGGTGATGAAATAATCGTAAAAACATTTGCTGAATTGGGTATTAAACCGGATGTTACGCGAATAGTAAATAATGCTTTTAACACCGCCAGGGGAGGGTTTTATTTTCTTAACTATTTTAAAAGGTTTTTCCTGGCCAGGAAGAATAAATCTGTAGAGCTGCAACTCCAAATTGATTACAAAAAGTTTACCCGTTCTTTACAAAAAGCTGCAGCTCACCTGCAGCGGGAACCTACAAATGCTAAATTAGTATTAGCAGATGAGCATAAAACTGTGGCCATAGAACCTGATGTTCCCGGTCGCCGGCTGGATCCGGCGGCAACCTATCAACACCTGCAGAAAGTAAACGTATCTTTGTCCACAACTTTAGTTTGTCCCTTATTTTTTCGCACACAAGAAGCGGAAATTACGGCGGCACAATTGGAAAAACTGCAAATTAGGGAAGAGATCTCTTCCTTTACTACATATTTTACAAATCACCATCAGAACCGCCTGCAAAATATCCGGCTGGCTGCGGAAGCAGTAGATGAAACTATACTGTATCCGGGAGAAGAGTTTTCTTTTAATCAGACAGTGGGGGATACTACTGCCGAGAAAGGTTATCTGCCGGCACCGGTCATTGTAGGCGGCGAAATTACAGAAGGACTGGGAGGGGGAGTTTGCCAGGTTTCCACAACTTTATACAATGCAGCTTTATTTGCCAACCTGGAGATCCTGGAACGGCGCAATCATGGTTTATATGTGGATTATGTGCCTCCCGGGCTGGATGCAACCATTGCTTACGGTTTAATTGATTTGCGCTTTAAAAACAGTCATCCCTATGCCATTTGGATCAAAACCTTTGTGGCGACAGATAAACTGACAGTTAGTTTTTTCAGCACAAAAATTCCCGGGCAAAAAGTGGAAATCTACACTACAGACGTCAAAAAAATTTCACCACCGGAAAAATTTATTGAAACTGACAATTTGCCTACAGGGGAACGTAAATTACTTGCAAAAGGAAAAGCAGGGTATGAGGCCACAGTCTGGCGGGTTGTTTCCCTGCATGGGCGGGAAGTGAAAAAAGAATACCTGTCTCAGGATGTTTACAAACCGGTCCCGGTACAATATCTTCTGGGCACAGGAGTTTCCTCCGGAAAAAAAGAATAAAAATTTTTTGAGCTTGGCCGCAGCCAAGTTTTTTGTTATACTAAACCTGAACGAACATACATTCGGAGTGGATAAAGATGCGCGCAATCATTCATATTGATATGAATGCTTTTTTTGCTTCTTGCCATCAGGCGGAAAATCCCCTGTGGCGCGGTAAACCTCTCCTGGTGGCCGGCGATCCCCAAAAAAGGCGCGGTATTATCCTGACTGCATCTTATGAAGCAAGAAAATATGGCATCAAAACAGGTATGCCTGTCTGGCAGGCAAAAAAGCTGTGCCCCGAAGCCATATTTATTCCTCCGGATCACAGCCTTTATCTGTCCTATTCGCAAAAAATACTTGAAATTATGCGCAGTTACACGCCGCTGGTGGAGCCGTTTTCCATTGATGAAGCCTGGCTTGATGTTACAGGATCAAAACGCCTCTTTGGCCCGGCCGAAGCAATAGGCCATACCCTGCAGCAACGCATCAGAAATGAATTGGGAATTCCTAGCTCTGTGGGCATTGCCCCCAATAAATTTTTAGCAAAAATGGCCTCAGAACGAAAAAAACCAAACGGTTTTACCGTCATTAACGCCGGGAATATGCAAGAAATTTTATGGCCGCTGCCTGTGGAGAAAATGGTTGGCGTCGGTCATAAATCAGCAGCCGCCCTTAAAGAAATGGGTATCAATACCATTGGCGAGCTGGCCAAAATGCCTCCCAAGCTTCTGGTAAGCCGCTTTGGCGTCATGGGGGAAATACTTTTTCATTTAGCCAACGGCAGGGATGATTCTCCCGTTGATCCGCATACTTTAGACACAGCCAAATCCATTGGCCACTCTGTTACGCTACCGCGGGATATTAATGATCCCGAAGACGTTTCGCGCGTGCTTCTGGATTTAAGTGAACGGGTGGGCAGGCGCCTGCGCCGTGCCGGCTACAGTGCACGTACAGTAACGTTAACGATAAAAGATCAAAATTTTGTCAGCGTCACGCGGGCAAGGACATTGAACAAACCGACTTTTTTAACAGAAACAATTTACAAAACGGCTCTGTCCATCTACCACCGTCAATTTGAACCCTGGCGTAAAATACGCTTATTGGGAGTTGCCGTTTCCAATTTTCAGGACCGCCAAAGCGGCTTCCAGTTGACACTATGGGGACAAAACGAGGAAAAATTAAGCCGCCTAACAGAAGCGGCAGATACCATTAAAGATCGCTTCGGGGAACAAGCCCTGCGTCGTGCCACTCTTTTTGAGCAGACCACAAAAAAATAGTAAATACTGTTGATCTAAATTGCCCGGTGACCTAAGCCAATGGCCACCTCATTAAGATGCAAAAGCCCGATGGCGAAAAAGATGGCAACCGCCACGTGCTCACCTTTCCGGGCAATGCCAACCTTACCGCCCACATTAAGGCCTATGGCTTTAGGCATAATTTGTGACAGGGCTTCCCGGGCAGCACCGGCTACACCGCCTTCTTCCTGATGGCTGCCGGCAATGACGCCTTCCCGTTTTGCCGCCACCACTGCCCGCTCCACAACTTTTTGCACCGAGGTGATAAACTCACCGCCGTAGTCTACGGCAGAAGCTTTAATGCCCTGAGCTGCAAGCTGTTTTTTTAACTCGTTTTCAGCTTCACGGTCGGCGGAAAGTGCCAGACGAATGGCGGCACCGGCAATAGTTTTGCTTTCATTTTCTCCCATATGTACACCTCTATCCATTTTTATCCTTAAGCTTATTATAGCAAATGTCAGCTTGCAGGCAAGTTTCCCGACGCCTGATGACAAAAAGTCTTTTGCCCGCATTGGGCCTTTTCACGTAAAGCTTGAAAAACCTTCCGTGCATAAACACGGAAGGTTTAACAAATTCCGTTTAATTTTGGGCTTGCCAGACACGCTGCGCCCGGGGTTTTTTGCCTTCATGGGTGAAGAGGTAGAGTTCATGCGCCTCACAAGCACCTTTTTCCAGTAATGATAACACACTGTTATAATCAGCCGTTTCAAAACGGGCGGCAATCCCGCATGAAGAAGAAATAATGCGGGGAACAGGTATCATTTTGACGACAATACTGTTTGTTTGCAGTTCTTTCTCAAAACGAAGCGCCTGTGAAACAGTATGAAATGATGCTACATAGTACTCTGACAAAATTACACCTCTTTTGTAATTGTTAACACAAATTCTTCATTATCGTTGGTATCAGTTTGACAATGATAGCCCAGTGTGCCCACTAAACGGCGTATATTTTCTGTAGCCACATAGCTGTCGGATAAGACTGTCAGCTGACCTTCATTAGTTTCCAAAGCTTTTTTAACTCTAATTACAGGTTCAGGGCAAGAAAGACCGCGCACATCAAGTTCATACGTTTTGCTCACGGGTTACTCCTCCCTTACGCTTGACTTTAATATCGCTGCGAGAAAAAACATAACCTACAATTAAGAGAAAGGCGGCGGCAATCAGTACGCCGATTTGCCCGGCAGAACTTACACCTGCAGGACTGGCGGCAAGGCCAAAGTTATGCGAAAAGGCTGCCCCGGCTATCAATCCTAAAGCTGCAGCTGCCGCATCGCTATCACCTTCACCGGAAAGCACCAGTTGGCGCAGCGGACATCCACCCAGCAGGGTAGCACCCAAACCTACTACAGCCAAGCCAATAAAATTCCAGAGGCCGTCAGTATGGGCCACAGGCTGTTCAACAAAACCTAATTTGAAAAAACCAAAGATAAGATTCATAATTAAAGCTGCCATAAAAATACCGATTGTACCGTACAGTAGATAGGGATCCTTAATTAAAATTAAATCACGGAAACAGCCTACCTGACACAAACGGGTACGCTGCACCGCAATGCCGACAATTAAACCGGCAGCGAGGGAGATGAGAATTGGTGCCCTGGAAGCAGCCGGGCCGCTTTCACTAAAGAAAATAAAGGCAGGAGCAACTACTACCAGGATTAATAATACCAAAGCCAATAGCGGCATGGCAAATCCGTTGGCAGTATGTAAACGCTGGTTGCGCCCCAGGGAAAAACCTTTTTTAAGAAACTGTACACCAATAAAAATACCAAAAACAAAACCGACCAAGCCTACTAAAGCATTCAGGTCACCGGCTGCCAAACGCAGCACCATGCGGAGTGGACAACCTAAGAAAACTAAAGCTCCAATCATCACCGCCATGCCAATTAAAAAGCGCAAAAGCGGTGAAGAGCCGCCGCGGGCACGAAACTCGCCGGTAAAAAGTGCAATGAGAAAAGCACCAATGATAAAACCACTGATTTCCGGCCGCAAGTACTGTACGGCTTCCGCCCGGTGCAGACCCAGTCCACCGGCTATATCACGGATAAAACAAGCTACACAAATACCCATATTGGCCGGATTGCCAAAACGTACTAATAAAACACCTAAAAAACCTAAAAGAAGGCCACTGAGAAGAATTTTTTTCCGGTCCAAAAAACAAACCTCCTTTGTGAAAAAAAGTATAATGCAACTTCATTATATCTGTAGAGGATTTCAGCTCAAAATAGATTTTATCTATACCTGGCCGCTACTATATAGATAAAACTAATCCATCAACCTTTTATTCTACTATTACCGGGTACTTGCAGGATTTTTTCCCCGTTTTTGCGAACACTATAGCAACGGAAAGGGCGTGATTTTGTGGAATTTTATCAACTGGAGGCATTTGTTGCCGTTGCCAACCAACGCTCTTTTTCTCGTGCCGCCGAACAGCTGTTTTTAAGCCAGCCTACCGTCAGTGCGCACATTAAAAGCCTGGAAAGAAAACTGGGAACACCTTTATTTGATCGTGGTAAAAATGAACTTTTACTGACTCAGGCAGGACATATCTTACTGCGTTATGCCAAAGATATTTTGGATCTGCGTACTCATGCCTTGGCAGAGCTCAAAGCCAAAGAAAACATTGCTGATGAAACAATTACCATTGCCGCCAGCTCCGTGCCTTGTCAGTACTTGTTGCCGCAGGTAATAGCTGAATTTACGGAAATTTACCCCCAGGTAAAAATAAATTTGCACCAACAAAATTCGGCGACTGTCTGTCAAAGTATATTTGAGTACCGGTATCCGGTAGGCATAGTGGGCGAAAAAATGCCCGTGCCCAGGCTTGATTTTGAACAGCTCTTGGCTGATGACTTAATCGTTGCCATTCCCTGTTTGCCCCAATATGAAGCTTTATTAACGAAAAAAAGTCTGCGGTTAAAAGATTTAAAATATTATTTGTTGCTCTTACGCGAAGAAGGTTCCGCCACCAGATCACTGTTTGAACAAGCTCTACAGGAAGCGGAAACTTCAATTGAACAGTTTGAATATTTAATCATTGACAGCCAGGAAACAATTAAACAGGCATTGCGGCAGGGGATAGGTCTCTCCGTAATTTCCCGCTATGTAATTGAAGATTATCTTCAATTTGGGTGGCTGGCAGCACGCCCGCTGTCTGACTTGGTTCTTTCACGACATTTTTATTTAGTCACTTATGAAAAGCGCATACAAACACCGGCCACACGCGCCTTTATTAGTTTTTTACGTACGTACTTCCACAAGGAGGATTCATAATGGAAACAATCTACGCCGACCATGCAGCAACTACTTTTCCTCGCCCACAGCAAGTTGTTGACGCCATGGTAAATTATCTATGTAATATTGGCTGCAATCCCGGTCGTGGCGGTTATGGCCGGTCCCTCGATGCAGCCCGTCTTGTTTATGAAGCGCGCACTCTGTTAGCAGAATTTTTTCATGTTCCCCAACCGGAGCAAATCATTTTCACACCCAGTGTCACTTATTCGCTTAACCTTGTCCTTAAAGGTTTGCTCCAACCGGGCGATCATGTTATTGTTTCCTCCATGGAGCATAACGCTGTCGTCAGGCCGCTTACACGCCTGGCCACGGAACGCAACCTGCAGGTGGAGAAATTAACTTGCAAACCTGATGGTACCCTTGAGCCAAAACAGCTTAAGGATGCCCTCCGTACCAATACACGGCTGATAGTTTTAACACATGCCTCAAATGTAACCGGAACACTTTTGCCGGTTTATGAAATTGGTGAAATCCTTGCCGGCAGTGACATTTTTTATTGTCTGGATACAGCGCAAACCGCCGGTACTGAAGAAATCAATTTTCAGGATCTTAACTGTGATTACCTGGCTTTCACCGGTCATAAAGGTTTACTGGGACCTCCCGGTATCGGCGGTCTCTGCCTGAGCGAGCGTGCTGCAGCCTGCACCCTGCCCCTAGTGGAAGGAGGGACGGGAAGTCGATCTGAACAGGTGCAACAACCGGAATTATTGCCTGACAAATTTGAAAGCGGCACACAAAACGTACCCGGTATTGCCGGATTAACCGCCGGGGTTAAGTTAGTACAGGAAACAGGACTGCAAAAGATCAAAAAACATAAAGCGGAACTGACGGCAGCTTTTCTGGACGGACTTGCCGGCATCCCGGGAATTAAAGTTTATGGCACAAAAGATGCCGGCAAAACTACAGCCACAGTTTCCCTTAACCTGGAAGGTGTCGATAACGGTGACTTAAGTTTTATGCTGGAGCAAGGCTTTGGCATTATGACACGGTCAGGGCTACACTGTGCACCTTGGGCCCACCAAACTATTGGCAGTTTTCCCGAGGGCACACTGCGCTTTTCCTTTGGCCTCTCCAGTACCGTGCCAGAAATTGAAGAAATTATTTCTGCTTTACAAACAATAGCGGCGGAAATTGCCTAAAGTATTTGCGAGGTTTTTACTCATACATAATTTCCGTTTTAAATCAGCCATACTAGTATACAAGGGGCTGATTATATGGATAGACAACGGGCAAAAGAAATCTTGCAGACAAAAGAAAAAATTGAGGTGCATTATCAAGGCACTCCTGTTTGGATTGAAGGTATTTATGGTTCCACAGCAAATGTTACAGTTATGGGAACCTGCCGCACGATGGATGTTCCCGTGGCTGACCTGGAGGAAAAAGGAACAAAGGAACATTAATTAAAAATTTTATACTTTTGCAAGCAAAGCGGGGCCTGCCCCGCTTTGCTTTTGCACTAAATTATATTAAAATGGTAGTTACAAGATATTGGAGTGATTGAAGTGGAGAGAAAAACATATAGTTTAACTGTTTTTGGCTGTCAAATGAATGAACGTGATGCAGAAACCTTGCGGGGTTTTCTGGATGAATTAGGCTATGAGGAAACAGAAGATGTCGCCAATGCTGATTTGGTGATTTTAAATACATGTGCCGTCCGGCAAAAAGCAGAAGAAAAAGTTTTCGGTCGCATCGGCCGCCTGGGGCAGTTAAAAGAAAAGCATCCAGAAATGATCATTGCCATTTGTGGTTGTATGGTACAACAGGAAACCGTGGCCAAAAAAATAAAACATAAATTTCCATTTGTAGATTTAATTTTTGGCACACATAATTTGGGACTTTTCCCTGAACTTTTGGAGCGGGCGCAAAACAGCACTGAAACCGTTGTGGACCTGTGGTCAGACGCTACGGATGTAGTGGAAGGACTGCCTGTGTCACGCCAGGATAATTTTAAAGCCTGGGTCAATATTACCTTCGGCTGCAATAATTATTGCTCCTACTGCATTGTCCCCTATGTGCGGGGGAGAGAGCGGAGCCGCAAAGCAGAAGATATTGTGACGGAAATAAAAAATTTGGTTAGGCGAGGATATAAAGAAGTTACGCTTTTAGGCCAAAATGTTAATTCTTACGGCAAGGATTTGCCGGAAAAAATTGATTTTGCCGATCTTTTAGCCCGCATTAACGAGGAAACAGGCATCAAAAGAATTCGTTTCATGACTTCACATCCCCGCGATTTCAATGAAAAACTGGTCAAAGTTATGGCGGCGGGTGAAAATATTTGCGAGCA
>JAAYSO010000131.1 GCA_012523945.1 Bacillota bacterium | reverse complement strand
GTGCCTGCCTGCAACGCCTTACCGTCACTCATTAAAGCTTCAATAGAATATGTGCGCAAGGCACCTGCAAACTTTTCCTTTTCTGATTTTTGCCCCGTTATCACCGGAATTGCCAGATCGTTTTCCACAAAATCACGGTAAACTTCAAGCATTTTCAAGGTTTCTTCTTCTGCTTCTTCCTCATTGCGGTGTGCCGTATGGCCCTCTTGCCATAAAAACTCTGAAGTACGTAAAAAGGGCCGCGTAGTTTTTTCCCACCGTACCACATTGCACCACTGGTTAATTAAAACCGGCAGATCACGATAGGACTGAATCCAACGGCTGTACATTTCACAGATTATAGTTTCCGAGGTGGGCCGAACCACTAATCTTTCCGTTAATTTTTCATTGCCGCCATGTGTGACCCAGGCAACTTCCGGGGCAAAGCCTTCCACATGATCAGCTTCCTTTTGCAAAAGACTCTCAGGAATAAATAAAGGAAAATAAGCATTTAAATGTCCTGTATCTTTGATCCGTTTATCCAGCCGTTGCTGCATGTTTTCCCATA
Organism: Bacillota bacterium; assembly: GCA_012523945.1. Classification (GTDB taxonomy): domain Bacteria; phylum Bacillota; class Dethiobacteria; order Dethiobacterales; family Dethiobacteraceae; genus JAAYSO01. The sequence goes on along the minus strand of JAAYSO010000131.1, from coordinate 10,491 downwards.
AAGTATAACCGTAGGGACGAATAACCATACAGCCTTTCACAGGGGCATAATCCATTAACTGTGCTTTTAAAATTACATCCAGGTACCATTGAGAATAATCTTCACTTTGCGGAGTAATTTCTTTCACAAATTCCTTATCCTGCTTTGCCATCCACGAATTCCTCCTTTAAACAAAAAGCACGACAAAACCTGATGAATACTCACAGATTATACCATATACAAGTCAAGAGGGTCAATTTTCCGTAATTGACGCTAGCTTTCCTCGCTTTTCAGGCCGACGTCCCGACATAGAAAAAGCCGCAGCAGGCGGCTTTTTATTCTATCCGGAACAATTCTGTTGATAGATAACGCTCACCGGTATCAGGGGCGATAACTACTATGCGTTTGCCGGCACCTAAATCTTTTGCTATTTGTAAAGCGGCAGCAACTGCTGCTCCGGTAGAAATACCTACCAGCAGGCCCTCCTTTGCCGCCAATTGGCGAGCTATTTCCATTGCCTCTTCATCTTCCACGGGAACAACCTGATCAACAACTTTGCTGTTGTAAACAGTTGGCACAAAACCAGCACCTATACCCTGTATTTTATGGGATCCGGGTTCTCCTCCCGAAAGTACGGCAGAGGTGGCAGGCTCCACTGCATAAATTTTTACTTGAGGCACTTTTTCCTTCAGCACTTCACCCACACCGGACAATGTTCCCCCTGTGCCGACACCGGCCACAAAAGCATCCAGCTGCCCGTCAGTCTGCTCTAAAATTTCCAGAGCTGTAGTTTTTTTATGGACTGCTGGATTTGCCGGATTGGAAAATTGTTGCGGGAGAAAATAATCCGGATTTTCTTTTACCAGCCGTTCTACTTCATCTACTGCCCCTTTCATGCCTAAATAACCGGGGGTAAGGATAAATTCAGCACCATATACCTTCAGGAGACTGCGACGCTCCACAGACATGGTCTCAGGCATAACCAAAATCAAGCGATAACCGCGGGCGGCCGCCAGCATGGCCAGACCGATGCCGGTATTGCCGCTGGTGGGCTCAATAATAGTGGCCCCCGGTTTTAATTTGCCTTCCTTCTCCGCCTCCAGAATCATATTCATGGCAATGCGGTCCTTGACGCTACCTCCCGGATTAAATGCTTCCAGTTTCAGGACAACCTCTGCCATTTCCGGACTAACAAGCTTATTTAAACGCACCATAGGCGTTTGTCCGATCAGTTCAAAAACACTGTTTGCGATTTTCAAATTATCCCTCCTCGCCTGTTATTGTTTTTAGAACGGTTAAAATCTCGGCAAAAGTAGTAAAAGCATGAAATTCTATGCCGTTTTCCCGGCAATAAGTTGCCAGAAAATCTTTTGCAAAAAGAATATCGGCGGCTTGACTGACACATCGATCTGAATGTCCATCACCAATATAAACCAGGGAGTTGCCCTTTTGCTTAATTTTTTCGGCAAACTGCAACTTACAAGTGCCACACTGGCCACACTCACTGCGCCGGTAGGGAAAATCAGCTTTCAGCCTTTTTTCTACCACCTGCAGCTTATTGGCGAAATAGGGCAGATCCAATTTGTATTTTGCAAAGATCCGCTCGATGTAAAAGTCAAACCCATCGGAAACAACTGTAACTTTTATTTCTTTTTGGCGGCAAAAATCCAGAAAAGCAGGAAAATAAGGATCAATAAAAAAATTATCATCCACAAACTGCTGCAGGTCTTTTTCGCTCACAGAAGTCAGCTGAAATATTTCCGTCATTGCTTCCCGGGAACCTTTTTCGCCACGCTGGTAAGCTTCTTCGATCTCCAGCCATCCCGGCCCGGCAAAAGTCTGTATAATACTAAAACCAATATCTTCATTAGTAATTGTCCCGTCAAAATCACAGAGAACTTCAAAAGATTTTTTTGTCTGCATTAAGATGTTCCTCCGGCTTCATCCGTCCCCACTTGGTGTAAGGTTTACTCCCATTTATTTGTTGTTAATTTTTTTTGCAGCAACTTTGCTGCTTTTGTTGCCAGTTGTTTAGGCACTTTGACCACAATTTCTCCAAAAACACCGGAAGACAATTCAAAAGCTTCACTGGCGTCCCTGTCCAGCAGGACCGGAATTTTAGCTGCCCCCAGCATCCCTTTCACAATATTTGCTTCTTCTTCCGTAGCTGCCTGAAAAACAGCTACCCACCTTTCAGTACCGTTGTACTTCATAAGCCGCCTCCTTTACGGAAAGTAGCTTTCCCCATTGCAAAACTTTTAAAGCTTTTTCCGTTTTTCCCCTGTTGCTTCCGCCGGCAAGCACAAGCAAGAAAGACGCTTTGTTTTTTTATTTAAATGATGCGTCTTTCTTGTCCTTTAGGGGTTGCCACCCCTTCGGCGGACCTGCGGTCCTGACCACCCCGCTAACTTAAGGGGGCAACCTTCCTAAACCCTCATTTGCCAGGATAGAAAGTATATTCAACTTGATACAATTTCCTGGCAAATTAAGAGAAATTCTGTGAGTTAGAAATCTTATTCCACAGTAACCTTTGAATTCCTGCCGTCTGTGGGAAAAGGCCGGATAAGTCCGGCCCCAATTAGTTATTTTAGCGGCTTAATCACAGAACATGCCATGCGCTTAAAATCCAAATGCTCCTGTAAACGAACATTAATTTCTTCCAGCTTTATGTCCTGCATAACTTCCAGATACTCAAAAAAGTTGATGTTTTTAAAATGGTAGGCAGGAAAATTGTTGGCAATAAACTCCAGGGAGTTAAAACTTTTTAGAAACTCACCCATCATCTTGCGCTTATGATGTTCAAATGTTTGTGCATCAATGCCCTGCTCTTGAGCACGTTTAATTCCTGCCACCAAAAGTTCATATAGTTTTTCCGGATGAGCAGTTTCACCACCGATGACTGTATGACCATACCCTACTTCTGCCACATAACCGGCATCAAACTCATCATCAATAAGCCCTTCTTCATAAAGCTCATTATAGAGTTGCGAGCTGGAACCGAAAACTGCTTCCAGCATCAGCGAAGTGGCAATTTCCCGTTTAAATAAAGGCAAACCATCATAACCTACATCTGTTTCCTTAAAGCCCAGATTCAAAAGCGGTTCAGAAACAACCAATGTCTGTTCCACATAATCCCGGACAATTTCCGGCGGTTCTGTGGGATAAAGACGGTTTATTTCTCCCAGGGGCTGATGATTATATTTATTAAGATTATTTTCCACCTGGTTTAAAACGCTTTCCGGCTCCACATCGCCCACCACAAAGACAACCATATTGCTAGGATGATAAAAAGTGCGGTAGCACTTATAAAGTATATCTTTGTCAATTTTATTTATACTCTCTACGGTACCGGCAATATCTATTTTCACCGGATGCTCCTGGTAGAGTGCTTCCAGTAAGTTAAAGAAAAGCCTCCATTGCGGATTGTCTTCATACATGCGAATTTCCTGCTCAATAATGCCTTTTTCTTTTTCCACACTTTCTTCTGTAAAATAAGGAGTCTGTACAAAATCCAAAAGTACTTCCAGACATTCAGGAAAATTTTCCGTGGCAGAAAACAAATAGGTGGTATTGGTAAAATTGGTAAAAGCGTTACTGGAGGCACCCAGAACGGCAAACTTATCAAAAACATTACCTGTTTCATCTTCAAACAGTTTATGCTCTAAAAAGTGGGCTACACCGTCGGGTACAACTATTTCTTTACCTTCACCTTCCACCACAAAATGTGAGTCTATAGAACCGAAATTGGCGGAAAAAGTAGCATATTTTTTCCTGTAGCCTTTTTTCGGCAAAACAAAAACTTCCAATCCCGGCTCTATGCGCCGCCGGTACAACTTTTCCTGTAAGAGGCTTTGTTCTATAACATGGGTCATCTCACGCGCCCCCCTTTTTCGTTAAAAAATAAACTGTATCAAGCTGAACATTTTGGGCTATCCGGACCACATCTTCCGGTTTCACCCTGGCAAGTTCCTGCAATAATTCCTGTGTGGTCCAAGTCCGCCCCGCCAGAATATCATCAAGGGCACGATTTGTGAAGGCGGCAGGGCTATCCTCTTCCAGGAGATATTGGTTACGCAGGCCACTGTATGTATTTTGGAAAATTTCCTCACTGAAATCGCCCTTTGCCATGGCTTCAATCTGCTTTTCGATAATGTCCAATGTCCGGATATAATTTGTGACTTCAATCCCTGAGGAAATAACCATCAGGCCTTTATGTTTTTCTATACGCGAATAAGCATAGTAGGCTAAACTTGCTTTTTCACGTACATTTTGGAAAAGTTTTGAATGGGGAAATCCACCTAAAATGCCGTTGTACATTACCAGCGCCAGGTAGTCTTTATCTTTATAGCTGATGCCGGTACGAAAGCCCAGGACCAACTTTCCCTGGTTCACATCCAGTTCATCTTGCACATAGCGGACTTTCTCCGGCTCCTTTTCCACCAGTGTAGGCGGTATTTCCTCTTCCTGTGCCCGGGGATAAGCAAATATTTCTTCCACCAGCGCCAGTGTCTCTTCCACAGCCAAGTCACCAATTAAATGTAAATCTGTGGGGCTCTCCTGCAGGAACTGATAATAAAACTGGTATAACGAGTTCTCATCTATTTTTGCCAGTTGCTCACTGGTACCATATTTAAAAACGCTAAAAGGCTCATTTGCACACATTTCCTGCAGACAACGTTCGATGGAATAAGCTATTTTATCATTGATTAAGCCTCTGATCACCTTTTCATGCTGTTCTTTTTCCTGTCTGACATAATCGGCTTTAAAGGCATTATTCTCCACTAAAGGCTTAGTAATGATTTCATTTAGTATTTCCAGGCTCTGCCGTAAAAGACTGTTTTCACCGGGTAAAAACTGGTCATGTACTAAATCGAGTGTATAGACAATTAATTGCCTTTCTCCCTTTTTAATTACATCCACCATCAGCTCTGTGCCGTAAAGTTCCTCCAACCGTTTGGCCAGTTTCTGCCTGGTGGGGTAATTAACACTGCCCCGTTGTAGGACGGAAGGCAGGAGCGCGCTTTGCGTTACTTTGTCGGCATCAAGACGACGATGAAAAATAAGTTGCACTAAAATTGTTTTAAACTTTTTGGTAGGGTGAAGATAGACATTTATCCCGTTTTTTAAACGTTTTAGGTGGTATGTAGCCAAATTCTTTCCTCCTTCGCCGGCATGTACTAAATTTCCAGCTGCCGGATAACTTATTTATTTCACGCCTAAACTTTATAATCCTGCCAACGTCATTATTTTATGTTAAATCCTTAACCTTATTAGTGTTAATGTCAACTTGGATTTCTGCCTGCCGTAAAATCTGTGAAACTAAAATAATCATGGGAACACCGGCATATAGAAGCGTAGTGGCTGCCGCCACCACGCCGGAATCATTAAAACATAAAGCAGTCAGACTACCGGCAATAATGCCCAGAAATCCGGCGGCTATGGCCGGATATGTTTCCCGGAGTTTACGCACTACACCGTACGGCCGGAAAAACAAAACAGCAAAAACACCAAGGAAAGCCAGGAATACGCGACTCCATTGTGAATAGCGCAGCAGTTTTAAATTCATGGCACCTTTACGCAGGACAATCTCCTGCAGCGCCTGCCAGCCGTGATTTTGCAAAAGAATTATCGTCCGCCCCAGGTGGGTTTGCTCATTATCCGGCAAACTGAGATTCAGCTGCAAAGCCACAGCCGCCAACAGCACTAAGCCTGTAAACAAAAAAAGCAGAGTTTTCCCCTTGGGCTTTATTTGTAAAAGAGCGGCTAAAGTCACAATAAAAGCAACAACGGCAGTAAGGGTGCCACCGAAATTTGTGCCGCCATGGGGTGAAAACATCAGATAGGTGATGCCTAAATAGTAAACAGCCATGGCTGCCAATAATTGCCGGCGATAACGGGGCCAAATAATAAGCAGAGCCGTAGTGCCTAAAATTGCCGAGCCTACCAATACTCCCATATATTCATTGCCCAAACCATAGTAGCGGGCTCCAGAGACAGGATCATAACCTAAAACAGAAACTTTCATCAGTTGAGCATCACGCAGCACATCCACCACCAGGGAAACAGATGTGGTAACTGCCAGGGCAGCAAAACGTGACACCGCGTTTTTAAACAAGAACTGCAAGACTATTACTGCTGCCACGGCGGAAAAGACGGTTAAAGCAACGGCAAAGGGCTGCGATAAACGCTCAAGCGGTAAATATAAAAGTAAAAGCGGGATAGTCAGTAATCCCAACAATAAACCGTTAAAATAACGGCAGGGTATAATGCGAATAAATAAGTTAACCAGTGCCCCCAGCACAAAAATAATCTGCAATAAAACATAAGTTTTTAACAGCACGGGACGCAGTCGATAAATATGATCAATTACTTTTCTCATGCCAAGCAAATCTTTAGTTCCACCCGTCCCTGCCGGTTCCAAAGCCCGGCCGATCATCTCCGCCGGCACTTCCAGGTTTAGGCTTTGCAAAATAAAAGGAGCCAAATCAATCACCGCCGCCAGTCCCGGGCGCCTGGTGGTGGGTGAAATTAGTAAAGTACCGGCATCAACGGATGCACCAAGAAGCAAAAGAAAGCCTAAATTTTGTGCTCCCGTAGCCCCGGCTACCGGCACACCGGCAAGTAAAAGCAGCAAATCTTCCTTATCCATCTCGGTTTTAATATTAGTTAGAAGCCAGTCTAGATCGCTAAAGATTTGTTCTTCAACCTGTTTTGCTCTGTTTTCTTGCATTAAAGGGCGGTATTCGTTCAGGCGGGTAGTATCTCCCCAATCAATGAGAATAACATCGGATATTGCGTATACTTCTCGGAATACTGACCAGACTTTTTCTTTATGCATCCGCCAACCATAGGGAAACATGGCATCTTCCTTCAGGATCTCCGGGCTGATAAGACCGCAATCTATCTGCCCGTGCCGGTCTGCCAGTAAAAGAGCCGCTTCACGATTAACCGTTTTGCCGTCGGCATTACCGATAAGTGCAGTTTTTTTACCGTTAGTATGTAATGTTTCTCCTAAAAGGCCGGGATAAACCGGATGCTGCAAATTCTCATTGGCACGCATAATTTCCGCCATACCCAGGTGAACAATCTCCCCTTGTGGCTGGCTTCCCTGCCGGCGCACATAAATTTGTGCTGCCACGCTGCCATTGTAATCTTCATCTTGCATAAATGCCAAACGACCGCTGTCTGTGCCTAAAGCCCGGGATCCCGCTCCCATGGTCACATAAAGATGGCGACCAATAGAGCCGGAAGCTGTACCTGTATTGAGTAATGCCATAGCCCCCTGTTCAAGCCAGGGGGAGATAGTTTCCGCTTCTGTAAGCTGCTCTAAATCCAACCGGGCCAGCGATAAGATGATAACTTTGCCTGCCGCTGTGGCCTTTGCAGGGAAAAGCAGGAAAAGCAATATGATTAAACTTAAATAAATTACTTTTTCTTTCACTTAACTTTCCCGTCCTCCAGGATTTTTTCATACAGTTTTTGCATTTGCCCGACATGCCGTTCAATACTGTAACTCTGTACATCAAGTCGCGCTTGTTTTGCCAGGCGCGCTGCTTCTTGGGGACAATTTAGCAAGTACTGAATAGCGGCAAATAAAGCCTCCACGTTTTCTGCCGGAAAGAGCAAACCGTTATGTTTATCCTTAATAATTTCCCGTAACCCGCCCACACTGCCGGCAATGACCGGACACCCGGCAGCCATGGCTTCCAGGGCGGCAATTCCCTGAGCTTCACTGCGGGAAGCCAGCACAAAAACATCTAAAGTTTTAAGTAAAGCAGGAATCCGGTCAAACTGCCCCAAAAAGAAAACCCGCTCCTTTATCCCCAGCTCTTGCGTCAAATTTTCCAGGTGTTTGCGGAGCGGTCCTTCTCCGGCAATAACAAAACAGGCTTGGGGAAAAAGCGGTGCCAAAAGGGCTGCTGCCCGCAGAAAAAGATCTACACCTTTTTGCGGAGCCAACCTGGCCACTGTACCCACATAATAATTTTGTGGTGTCCAAAAAGAGAGTGGCTTTTGGGCAGCACCATATTCTACCAGATCAATACCGTTAGGAATAACACAGATTTTTTCCTTTTGCACCCTGTATGTCTGTATTAACTCTTTTTTAAGCCACTCTGAGACGGTTATATACTGGTACGTCTGGCGGGCCAGCAGCCGCTCCGCCTGTAAATATATGGGCTTAAATTTACCGGCTTGGGCCTGGGCAAAATCACTATGTACGGTCACAAGACAAGGAATACCGGTGATGCCGGCCAAGAGCCTGGCCACAAGTCCTGCCTTAAAGCCATGAGCATGCAAAAGAGAAAATTCACCGCCGGCAACAACTTTATGCAAGCCGGACAAGGCCCGCAAATCCCGCCACAAATCAAATGTGCCCGTTATTGGCACTTCCAGTAGCTTACACGGCAAATGACGGTAAAATTTTATATACTCCCGGGGGCAAGCAACAGTAAAAGCAAATTTTTCCGACAGGGTTTTAATCAGGGTACAAACATGTTTTACCATTCCGCCTTCTGCGGGACGCAGAAGCATTAAAATTTTAGCCCTTTGCATGTGCCCGCCTCATCTGTATAAAGTCTGTTTCTTTTGTAGTATATCCCATTATTACCCAGAAAAAACTTCTGCCGGTTTTTAGTTTCCGGCTTCCTGCATTTTACATTGACTTTTGCCTGCCACTTTGCTATGATGAAATATGCATTTGTGCCCGTGGTGAAAAGGATATCACGCAGGCCTCCGGAGCCTGAAGTCGGGGTTCGACTCCCTGCGGGCACACCAGTTGAAAAATAAAGCTCAACCAGGTTGGGCTTTTTTTATAAGCCTAAACTCACTTATTCCCAGTCACAAGAAAGACGCTTCGTTTTTTTTAATGATGCGTCTTTCTTGTCCTTTAGGGGTTGCCACCCCTTCGGCGGACCTATGGTCCTGACCACCCCGCAAACTTAAGGGGGCACTCCCCCTTAAAAACCCCCATAGATTATGAATGAGAACCTCAAGGTTAGATAATTTCCGAACCGAGGAAAAAAAGATCCGAAGCGTTTGCTTCGGATCTTTTTATTTCTGTCTGGATTCTAATAGAAGAAAACATGGTTACCAATCACTGTGGCTACAGGTTGGGAGCGAACCCATTGATTTGTTGTTTTACTTGGGTTATAGAAACCTGTTGCTCCATTGGTGGGATCAGCACCGTTAATAGCTTCTAAAGCCGCCTTATAAGCGCTTTCTGTAGCCGGCAGGTTAATACGCCCGTCCAGCACAGGGCTGTATTGATAATACCCGTTTGTAACCTGGTAAATTACTGCCGTAATACTGTTGGGGTATAATGGACTTCCTACCCGATTGAGCACAGTGGCTGCAACGGCCACCTGGCCTAAATAAGGCTCTCCCCCTGCCTCAGCATGCACCAGCCGGGCCAAAAGTTCTAATTCAGCCTGTGAAACCGTTCTGTTTCCTGACCGGGAAACAGGGGCCGGAGCAGAAGATGTTGCTTTAGGAATAATCAGTTTTGCTCCCGCCTCAATATAATTCACATTGGTGATCTTATTGGCTGTAGCTAAAGCCTGTACGGTAACCCCGTACTTTTGAGAAATCTTCCACAAAGTTTCGCCGGGAGCGACAATATGCACATCCGGCACTGTCAGATTTTGTCCTGCTTCAATATAATTGATGTCGGCCAGATTATTCATTTCCGCCAACACTTCTACCGTAGTACCATATTCTTGTGCAATCAGCCATAAAGACTCTCCTGGTGACACTACATGCGTTGCTGCCATAGCTTGTCCGGTAAACAGCAAGATGAAAATAATTGTTAGAATCCCGATATAGCTTTTCCTCAAGCTATGTACCTCGCTTTCTGTAATTAATTTTATGTCAACCATTATAAAAGCCGGTACCATAAACAGCAAATTGTCTATACCGGGTTCAGCCTACAAATTATTAAACAACCTTAACAACTTATTAAAAGATCTTCGCAAATCACAAACTTTTTGCACCTTGGGAAAATAAACCGAACTTTAGCACTAATTGCTGCTGTTTTTTACCCTGCTTTGCCCCAAAGTAGCTTTTACCTGCCTTGCAATGCGAACACATGTTCGCTATAATATTTAATAAACACCATTAAACGAATCCTTTGCAGGAGGTCAAAATGCAAAAAGCTCGTTTTCCTTCAACCTACATGATTTTACCGGAATACCGCCAACTGACTTTTAAGCAGCCAAAGGACCCCAACCCTGTTGAGCGCATTAAAAACCGGCAGGAATTTCAGCGTCTCCTGGAACTTTCCCTCCGGCACGGTCACGTGGTACAAATTATCTGCCACCCCAACAAAAGTCTGCCGCGGGTAAACACAGGTATCGTGAAAAAAATTAATCCCCAAGCGGAAACTCTAACTTTACAAACCCTGGAAGGACCACGCAAAATTGACACGCGCCAAATAGTAGATATAACTTGTTCTACATAGTTGTCTGCCACACAACTTGGTTTAGATTATTAATCCGCCTGCGACGCAAAAAAAGG
>JAAYSO010000130.1 GCA_012523945.1 Bacillota bacterium | reverse complement strand
CCCTGGGAATCGTAGACCATAGCTTCAGTCTCAAACGTATCACCATTATTAGTGTCTGCATCCAAATTGCCTGTGAATTTCATGTTTTCTGTAGCTTTGGAAACTACAGTGTCACCTAAAGGTATATTTAATGTGGTCAGAGGCCCGCTGGTATCAATCTCATCATTTTCATTTACCCGCCAGCCAAGAAGTTTTAAACCGTTGGCGGCATTGACCAGGTCGCCGTCCAGACCGCAGGAAAAGGCACCGTCGCGTGTATAATACTGGCCGACGCCATCTGTGACCACAAAATACCCATAGCCCTGAATGGCCATATCATCAGGGTTACCTGTATACTGGGGGCTGCCCTGGGTATGCAGGGTATCAATGGCGGCAAGGGTCATTCCCATACCTACCTGAGCCGCATTGGAACCACCACGGCCGCCCATAGGAGCAGTAGCACCCCGAATAACCTGGCTGAAAACATCCTGGAAACGGACGCGGCTGCTTTTAAAGCCCACAGTGTTGACATTGGCAATATTATTGCCGATGACATCCAGTTTTGTCTGGTGATTGCGCAAACCGCTTACACCGGAATATAAAGATCTTTGCATTTAATTAACCTCCTTACGGTGCGGCAGGCTGCTTCCGTCATTCCGCAGCCTTTGGCCTCCCGGAAGGGTCCGGCCATTTATTTAATCATCACCGCACTGTCAATATTGGTAAAAACATGATCTTTCAGGTTTTCACCGTTTACCGCCGTGATAATGGTGTTATTTTTTACGCTGGCAATAAAAGCTAGGTCCTCGTATAAAAGCAAGGTGGAACGGGCACCTTTTTTTTCTGCTTTCTGTATGGCCTGCGCCAGTTTATCCACTTCATGCGGTTGAAGTTCAATCTGACGCTCCTGCAGGCGCTGCAGCGCATGGGCGGAAAATTTCAGCTTCTGTGCCGCCAGCTCCTGCTGCAGCATGTCGGCAAAAGTTATTGTGTTCTTTTTGTCGGCAGGCGTTTGTTCCGTCCGGGGCACAGTCTTGGCTATTGCCGGCGGGTATAAGTTTTGTTTAATCTTCACCTGCTTCAGCTCCCTGTGCCACTTTAACTACATTTGCCAGCGGGTAAGCGGCACCATTAACTACCAGCCACGGCTCATTGCCGCTAAACTCCACAGCCGTCACCGTACCTGAAACCAAATGATTGTCAAAACCTTTAACCGTCACTTGCAGTCCCAGGTACCCGGGTGCTTTCAACCTGGCATCTGACTGTAGTTTCAATAGCTGGTTCATACTTTCGTTTAAGTTTTGCATTTGTTCCAAAGCGGAAAACTGTGCCATCTGGGCAATAAAAGCACCGTTATCCTGTGGGTTCAGCGGATCCTGGTAACGTAATTGGGTTACTAAAAGTTGCAGAAATGCGTCCTTACCTAACTCCTGCATGGCTCCTGTTTTTCTCTTACTCTCTGCTGTGGTATTCATGGTGCCGATAGTGTTGGCGCCATAGACTGTTGTCATTTTCTCACCTCCAAGGCCCTCTAGGCCCTTAAATCTACAGTGCGGGGCCATAAATCATGTGTCCTCACCGGCCCCTCGGGGTAATCAGGCTCTCCGGTCAAACTTTCCCTTGCACCTCCGGACGGCGGTGAATACTTTTGCCAGGGGTAGTGATTTTGCTGCCAAGGGTTATGCTGCTGTGCCTGGCTTTGTTCCTGCCCCAGGGTCACTGTAAATTCCGTGACGGTAATCTGTTGTGCTTGCAAGCGTTCCCGCAGCTGTCCCAAAGTTGCCTCCAGGGCTTGTTTTACCTGGAAATTATCTGTCATCACATGGGCCACCAGCTGCTGTTTGGCGTTTAAACGCAGGTGTATTTCCACCTGACCCAAACTTTCCGGTTTGAGGCGTACAAACAGCTTTTTCTCTCCCTGCGGCAGGTTGGCAACAAGAATACTCTCCCAAACCTGCTCTGTCACATTGGCGGCAAAATCATCACCGGAAACGACCGGCAAGTCGTTTAAAGCCAACGCAGCCCTGGCGTCGGCAAACTGGCTGTTCTCTGCTTGCTGTGCCGCTTCTGCTTCAGACTGTATTGCCAGGGGAAACTCTTCCGCTGCTGTCTCTGTAACTGCGTCTGTTTCAATAAATATTCGGGGGGTAAAAACCGGCTCCTTAACCTGGACTTGTGCTGTTTCTGTATTTTGTTCCCAAGGCTCCTGTGCCTGGGCGGCCGGGCGGCCTTCTTGTAGCTGCTGCGTTTGTTGTGTCAGGGCGGAAAAAGCCTCCGCCGTCTCTCTGTCATTTGCGGCTGTACCGTCTACTCCCTGGGCCAGATTAATTCCCTTGGAAACTTCCTCCGGCGAAGCAGCTTTATCTCCAACTGATGGCAGGTCATTTGCAACGACTCCTGCTGCAGGCTTTTCCTGCTCTAAAACCGGTATATTTTCCCGGTTGCTTTCCATAGCTTCTGTCTCAATCTCAACCGGCAAGGGAACGGTAAAAGCTTCATTGTTTACACCGGCTTCCGTGTCCACTTGGTTCAGTACTCCCGTAAGTGGTGGGTCTAAAGCTGCGTTAAAAGTCAGGACAGGTGTATTTTCCACGAGCTGCATTACTGCTTCCGGGTTATCACTCGTCTCCGTAATAGTTAATTGTACAAGCTGCGGGTAAATGAGGCTAACCCATAATTCCGGCAGTTCCGGTAAAGCTTTTTCCGGTTCGCCTTCTTCCGGCAAAACTTCTGCAGGGATGGCGTCTTTTTCCGCCTGCCCTAAAAGTGTCAGCCAGAACTGTAAAAAATCTGCTACTGAAGTTTCACCTTGCACAGGTTCTGTCACTAAAGTGCCGGTCATAGGCAACTGCGGTAAAAACTGCACTTGCATTGTTTCACCTCCTTTACTAGTTGATAAAAACTTTTATTCATCTTCTTTTTGCCGTAAAAAGACATTTCTTGCCGCTTCATCTATTTGCCGCTGTTCAATTTTAGCCTGGTGCTCCTGGTAGCGACGGTAATCTTTTTCGCGCAGTTTATCCATAATTTTGCGCTCCTGCATGGCTTTTTCCGCCACTTTAATTTGTTGCTGCAGGCGCTTTTCCTGTTTGTCCAATTCTTCCTGATAATCCTGCAGGCGTTTTTCTAAATAAATAACATACTCGCTGGCCAAAAGTGCTTCAGTCACATTGAGCTGCACCTGGCGCTGGGAGTAATCCTGCTGGCCTTGCAGTAAAACTTCCTTGGCTTTGACCACATTTAGGCGCGCTTCCTGTGTCTGCCGCTGTACCTGGGCAAGACGTGTATGTTCTTTTTCTTCCAGATGTTGACGGTATTCTAGTACTTTTTGCAGAGGGAATTGATACATTTTCCTTTCCTACCTTCCCAATGCGATTTTTAACTTTTCCAAAGCTCCTGTAAAGGAATCCATTTCATTAACATCCTGTTTCAACAGGTTTTCCATAGCATCTATATGCTGCCTGGCCTCATCCAGGCGTGGGTTGCTGCCTTCCACATAGGCACCGATATTAATTAAATCTTCCGCTTCCATGTAAGTGGCCAGATAATCACGAAAGAGAGCTGCCAGCTGCCTGTGTTCTTCATCCACCAAGTCAGGCATCAGCCTGCTGATGCTTTGCAGGATATCAATGGCGGGGAAATGGTTTTTGGCAGCCAATGCCCGGGAAAGGACAATATGACCGTCCAGGATACTGCGTACCGCATCGGCAATAGGTTCATTAAAGTCATCGCCGTCCACTAAAACTGTATACAGACCGGTGATGGAACCTGCGGCCGAGGTGCCGGAACGCTCCAGCAAGCGGGGCAGCATGGTGAAAACAGACGGTGTATAACCTTTGGTGGTGGGCGGTTCCCCGATAGCCAGCCCCACTTCCCGTTGTGCCATGGCCAGGCGTGTAACGGAGTCCATCATCAGCATTACTTTGTAGCCTTGATCGCGGAAATACTCGGCAATGGCTGTGGCCACCATGGCGCCTTTGATGCGGATGAGAGGCGGCCTGTCGGAAGTAGCTGCCACCACCACAGAACGCTGCAGACCT
>JAAYSO010000129.1 GCA_012523945.1 Bacillota bacterium | reverse complement strand
TACACCTTTCAGGAAAGATTTATTACCCACAGCACCGACTGGAGCGTCATTGATCCCACTCCCGAACCGATGCTAACACTGACCACCTGTCCCCTGACCAACTATAGGGAAAGGCGCATCATCGTCCGCTCCACTCTGACAGGAGTCGCTCACCTAACCAGTGTTTCTTCCCAACCGGCACTTAACTTACCGCCACGATAGCGCACCCTTAAAGATTGATCCAGGTAATTTTGCACGATATGGCTTGTCCGCGGCAGCGCCCCAAAATAGCGCTGCTCTTTGCTGTTAATATCCCTGGTGGGATCCACAGGCACCCAGCCGATACCTTCCAGGTAAAATTCAGCCCAGCTGTGCCGGTAGCCACGCAGATTTAAAGCTTGTCCCGCTGCCAGGTTAAAACTTTCCCCCGTCCCTTTGGGATCGGCATAACCGTTTACCTGTCTGGCGGGAATCCCTGCCGCCCGGGCCAGGGCTGTAAACAAAGCAGCATATTCTTCACACACCCCCGTACCGCTTTGCAAAGCAGCCAGAGCCCCTTTATTACGTACAGGAGCATTTAAATCATACTGAATATGATCTACAACAAAATCATAAATAGCTTTTATTTTATCCAAATCATTTTTCTTGCCAGCCGTGATTTCAGCCGCTTTAGTCACAATCTGCGGATGGTCACTTTCAATTTTCGCACCCGGCTGCAAATAAACTTGTCCCAGATTCTGGCCTTTTAAATTGGCTTGTCCCAGCAATGCAGCAAATTTTACCCTAACCGGGTTAACCTGCACCCGGTAATCAATGGTAATAACTTCGCTTTTCCCGGGAAGCAGTGAATCAATTTCTATGAAAGCAATTCGGTTCAAGCTTTCTTTTTTAATTTCCACCGGCTTATGGCTGAAGTTTTCTTCAATGATCCGCTGGTAGGAAGAATCAATTTCCGCCAAAAGCGGCACTTCCAGACGAATATTTTTTGCTTCCTGCTCACCGCTATTTTTTAAAGTAATTTTAATCCGTAAATCCCTGTAAACGGCGCTGCCCCGCTCAATTAAATTACCTTCCGCATTAATTGTCTCAGTAACCTGAACAGTATTTTCCGGCTTGTCCAACTGTAAAACTATCTTTTGTTCTAACTCTTTACCCTGCGCCTTTACCAAACCTACGCCCACAAAGACTAATAAAACAACACTCAAAATAACACTAAACTTTTGCCAACGCGGCACTGCAATCCCTCCGGTTTCGAGGGACCGACAGCCGAAAAAGAAAAACCTGTTTCGGTAGCCTGGCGATCATAGCTTACAGCTTTAGACCCATGGCTTTGCGTCCCTGCCTTTCGACAGGTTTGCCTTTGTCGGTCAGGTATTTTTACCTTTAGACAACCTCGTAAAAATCTTAAATTTTAAAAAATACACAAGTAGCCAAACTTCTTTTTATTTCTAATAATTCACACCAAAAACCAAATCTCCTGCCAAAAAATATAAATATTTTCTTACATTTTTCCAATTTAAAAAGGACTGCCCGTGCAGTCCTTTTCTTAAGCTTTAACTCTACCTTTTTTCCGCAGAACTAATCCCAGAGTAATCAACATAATCCCTGCCAGCAAACCGATGAAACCGCCTCCGTCCGTCCGCGGCAGCTCACCCCTGCCTTCAGGAGCATCAGGATCAATAATCAAAATATCTTCCGCTGCCTGCTCATCAGGCTCATCAGTACCAACTTCGGCACCTTCCGGCGGCTCCGGATCCACAGTCACTTCCTCTTCCGGTTCAGTAAAGGGTTCCTGGTCCGGCACCTCAACCTCACCAGGCGGTAACGGGATAAAGGGTGGCCTAGGCTCTTCAGGATCTGCGGACTCCTCTTCTCCTCTAGCAGTAAAAATCAATTCTATGTCCAAGTCAGCCCCCTGAAACTCATTGCCTGTTTCCGGACCGGG
>JAAYSO010000128.1 GCA_012523945.1 Bacillota bacterium | reverse complement strand
ATGGGCAGCCCGAAACAGGAAGAATTTATCCAAACCTATCGCCAGGAACTGGGCGTTCCGGTTTGTATGGGGGTAGGCGGCAGCTTTGACGTTATCAGCGGCAAAAAGAAACGGGCTCCCCGTTTTTTGCAGCGTCTCGGTCTGGAATGGACCTGGCGCCTGGTAAAGGAGCCTACCAGGATTAGTCGCATGTCTGTGCTGCCGAAATTTATGCTCATGGTGCTGAGGGAAAAATTTGGCCTGTTTAAGCTTGAGGGGGAGAAACTGTGAAAACAATTTGTGTTATCGGCCTTGGTTATATTGGGCTGCCCACGGCCACGGTGCTGGCAGACAGCGGTCATCAGGTCATTGGTGTGGACACCAATGAAGATGCGGTGGAACTGATAAACCAGGGCAAAATTCATATTACTGAACCGTATTTAGCAGAAAAAGTGGCAGCCGCTGTCAGGGACGGGCGCCTGCGGGCGCAAAACGTGCCTGCCGTGGCTGATGCTTATATCCTGGCTGTGCCGACGCCTTTTACGGGCGGCAAAAAAGCCGACCTTTCTTATGTGAAAAGTGCGGCCAAGTCACTTCTGCCTTATTTACGTAAAGGGAGTCTTGTGATTTTGGAATCCACCGTGCCGCCCCGCACCACTTGTGATGTGCTGGTACCCATTTTGGCCCAAAGCGGCTTAAAGGTGGGCACAGACGTGATGGTGGCTTTTTGCCCCGAACGGGTGCTGCCGGGCAATATTTTACAGGAACTTGTCACGAATAGCCGTGTGGTAGGCGGTATTAATGAAACATCGGCGGCGGCGGCTAAAGAGCTGTATGCTACTTTTGTGCAGGGAGAAATTTTTGCGACGGATGCCACCACGGCGGAAATGACAAAACTAATGGAAAATACGTACCGGGATGTTAATATTGCCCTGGCTAATGAGTTTGCCCTCATTGCTGAATACGCCGGGGTGAATATTTGGGAAGCAATCCGTTTTGCCAATAATCACCCGCGGGTGAATATCCACCAGCCCGGACCCGGGGTAGGCGGCCATTGTATCGCCGTGGATCCCTGGTTTATTGTGGAGAAAGCCGGCGGCCGCTCGGAACTGATTGAAAAAGCACGGCAAATAAATGACGGCATGCCGCATTATGTGGTGGAAAACATTAAAAAACTTGTGGCAGGTGTGGCTAAGCCGAAAGTGGCCCTTTTAGGGCTGACTTATAAACCGAATGTGGATGACTGCCGGGAAAGCCCTTCTTTAGTAATTGCCTCTTTACTGGAGCAGGCGGGCTTTAACGTGGCGGCATATGATCCTTATGTGAAAGAAAAAGGTGTGTCCTCGTTGTCGGAGGCACTGTATGAAGCAGATTTGGCAGTGCTTTTAGTTAATCATGACGACTTTAATTTTTTAAGTCCGGAAAAAATCGGGCCGCTGATGCGGCAAAAATTAATTTATGATACGAGAAATGCACTGCGGCATTCTGAATGGGAGGCGGCAGGATTTCAAGTGTTTGTGCTGGGCCAGGGTCACGAACCGCAGCAGGATGTACAAAGTGGCGACGGCACAGCATATCTTGCACGGTAAACGAGGTGGCCTATGAAAAAGATACTGACCGGTTTCATCATCCTTGCCATTGTTATTGGTGCTTTTTTAGTGTGGCGCAGTGAT
>JAAYSO010000127.1 GCA_012523945.1 Bacillota bacterium | reverse complement strand
TTTAGAATCCGGTAAGGGTGTATCAGTTTGCAGCGTTAATAATCTGGCTACTTTCAATAAACATCTTACAACGCTGAAGTTGTGCGATTTAAAACCAATGGAAATGGTTATTGCTTTTAACCGGAATAATTCTAACCCTTGTATTGGTGAGTTTATGGCAAGTTTTGAGCAGGCAGATCAGTTGGATGAAGCTATAAGTAAATAAGAAAGCAAAACTCCCTCCGGCAAGTTTTCACTTGCTGAAGGGAGTTATTGATAAAGAGTAAACTACCATGTTTTTTCAATAGGTTCGTTATTAATGCCCAGGGGCTGGTCGCTGCCGGGCTTGTATTTTCTGTAGACACCGGCCAGAGAGATATCGTTGAAAAGAATTGGTTTTTTAGGATCATAAACTTCCTTGAAAATAAGCGGGCAATGGTATAAACCTGCTTTGACATAGATTATTGTCGGTTTTGTGATGATGAATTTCTCCAGATTGCCTTCTTCATCACCTAAATGAAATTCAACGACCCCGCCGAGCTGGTCCATGGTTGTCCCGCTGCCGGCAAAGAATACAAACTGGTCAAAATCATGCCGGAAAGGTTCACTTTCCCAGACCACCGGTTCCGTAACAGCCCACCAGCTAAAGGTGACGTTTTGCTCCTCGCTCATGTGCAAAAGGCACGGCGCCGTCAACTGCGGAAAGGGTGAAGGCGAGATTGCCTCAAGCTCAAATACGTACTTTTCCTTCAGATTGTTCCTGAGATTGGACATGTTTTAAACCTCCTTGATTAAAAAATCCCTTAATGGACCAAGCTCACTAAGAGCCGTTTTCCTTAATTATACAGGAGTATATAAGTTGTTGCAAATATATAATAATTTTTAATTGTCCGAAATCGGTTCTTGCTTATAGTTTTTTGTTGTATAGGGAACAGTTTCTCCCGAAAGGCGTCTGTAAGTATAGAACAAAAAGTTTGCAGGTCTGAAACCTGGGAGGGGGAAAAATGAAAAAAATATTAGCCTTAATGTTTTGTCTGATTTTAGGAATGACTTTTTTGTCAGGTTGTGGAGACAATGCTACGGCGCAGGGGCTGGAAGGTGCGGATTGGGAACCGACTACAATTGAAACAGCAAACAATACTGAAGAGGTAACTTTAACTATAAAGGAAGGGTCTGTATCTGCTAGCGGTATTACAGTAATCTTCCAAAATAATTCGGATAAACAATATCTTTACGGTGAATATATGTGGTTAGAAAAACGAGTCAATGATGAATGGAAACAAGTTCCTGCCGTGATTGAAAATTACGGATTTCAGGACATTGCTTACATCTTAGAGCCTAATGAGAGTAAAGAGATGCAAATTGATTGGGAATGGCTGCATGGAGCTTTAGGGTCCGGAGATTACCGACTTATAAAAGATGTATTTCCCGCCGAGGCAGAAGAATATAATCCCTATTATTTGGCTGTAGAGTTTACAATTGAATAAATAATGCATAACAAGTTTCACAAAAAAGCCGCAAACTCTTTACCGTTTTGCGGCTTTTTAATATGATTAAAGCATGGATTCTACCGTGAAAGGGTGAACAAAATGAGTAATAGCAATAGTAATGACCTGCAGCAAGAATGGATAAGGACATACGGGCAAGAATCGGCAAGCAGCCGGGAGACACCGTAAAAATTACAATTAAAGAGCGTGAAAAATAATGTGGATGGAGTGAAAAGTTGTCACCGGAAAATGGCGTCACATTATTTCTGCCACGGCTTCAATTTCAATCAGGACGTTTTTCGGTAAAGCAGATACTTCTACACAGGAGCGGGCAGGTTTATTGGGAAAATATCGGGCATAAACTTCGTTAAATTCAGCAAAATAATTGATGTCTGATAAAAAGCAGGTTGTTTTGATGACATGCTGCAGGGAGCTGCCGGCTGCATGTAGCACTGCTTCCAGGTTTTTAATGGCTGCCTCGGTTTGTTCACGGATGTTTTCGCCCACCACAGATCCGTCATCCGGGGACAAGGGTATTTGCCCTGAGGTAAAAACCAGATTTTCGAAAATAATTGCTTGTGAATAAGGCCCTATGGCAGCAGGGGCTTTTTTTGTTTCTATGACTTTCATAACGATCTCCTTTCAAAAAAATTTATAATTCATTCCCCGTGTTTTGCAAAAAATCCTTCCGATTTTAACGTATTGTTCAGAGCAAACTTTCCTTTTGAAAAAATAAATGTTTGGCAATGGAAATAAAAACGGCCCTGATGTTAAAAAGTAATTTCTTCTTCCCTATAGCAAGGGAAAATCCGTATTAGCGTAGATTATGAAAAAATAATTATTAAGGTAGAAAATATTTAAAGTGCCCTAGATGGAAATCCAGTAGGGCACTTTAATTTTGTTACCACCCTGCAAAGAACAGAGGAGCTTTAATTGCAGAATGATTTGCGTATCAATTTAGCAAGCTCCACCACAATTAGCGGCACTAAACTGCAGCCAATGACTAAAAGCCAATCACGGCCCTGCAATAATGCCGTGCCGAAAATTCCTTGCAGGAACGGTACAAACACAACTGCCAGCTGCAACAATAAAGAAGCTGTAAAGGCGTACACTAAATGGCGGTTTGTGGTTACACCAAGGGTAAAAAGGGAATGCTCCAGACTCCTGGCATTAAAGGAATGTACCAACTGGCTTAAAGACATGGTGAGAAAAGCCATGGTGTGCGCTTCTATCAGGGAACGGCCCCAGGATAATGCCAGCCAATAAACGCCTAGAGCAAGGAGGCCGATAATTATCCCCTGGTATAAAATACTAATACCCATACCGCCCGCAAAAACGGTTTCACGGCTGTTGCGGGGCGGCCGTTTCATAATATCTTTTTCCGGCGGTTCAACTCCCAGGGCTAAAGCCGGTAGTCCGTCAGTAACCAGATTAAGCCATAAAATTTGAATCGGTGTCAGGGGACTGCCTAAACCGAGCAGAATGGCACCAAAAATAGTTATAATCTCCCCAGTATTACAGGATAAAAGATAGTAAATGGCTTTGCGGATATTGTTATAGATGGTTCTGCCTTCCTCAACCGCATTGACAATGGTGGCAAAGTTATCATCCAAAAGCACCATGTCGGCAGCTTCTTTGGAAACTTCTGTACCGGTAATACCCATGGCAGCACCAATATCTGCCCTTTTCAGGGCCGGGGCGTCGTTGACACCGTCTCCGGTCATGGCCACGACTTGTTCATTGGCTTTTAAAGCATCTACGATCCGTAGCTTGTCCTCTGGAGAAACCCGGGCATAAACAGTAGTCTTTAATACTTGTTCTTTCAATTCTTCATCCGAGAGACGGGCCAATTCCAGGCCGGTTAAGCTGCTATCGCCTTCCTGCCAGATGTCTAGCTCTTTGGCAATAGCCTGCGCGGTATCTTTATGGTCGCCTGTGATCATTACTGTGTGGATGCCTGCCCGGCGGCTAACCGCCACAGCTTTTTTCGCCTCCGGACGAGGCGGATCTATCATAACAAAAAATCCGAGATAAACTAAATCTTGTTCCACAGCTTCGCAGCTTACCTTTTCCGGCACTTGGGGCCAGGTACGATAAGCCAGTGCCAGTACCCGCTGTCCCTGGGAGGCAAAACGGGAGTTTACTGCCAGTAGCTCCTGCCGCTCTTCTTCTGAGATGGGTTTGGCGGTAACGTTCTGATGCAGGTAGCGGCAGCGTGCCAGTAAAACATCAGGAGCACCTTTGGTAAAGGCATAAATACCTTCCGGTAATTGATGAAATGTAGTCATCATCTTGCGGCCAGAATCAAAAGGTATTTCTGCCAGCCGCGGAAATTTTTCATCTGCTTCTTCTTTGATAATTCCGGCTTTTTGCGCGGCCACCACCAGAGCACCTTCAGTGGGGTCACCAATGACTTGGTAGCCTTTATCTTCACAGCGTAAACAAGCGTCTGTATTCAGGGCCGCTCCCAAAAGCATCAGTTTTAAATCAGGATGATCTGCCGGGTTAATTTTTTCCTGTTTTAAAGTGCAGAATTCACCTTCCGGCTCATAGCCTGTGCCGGAAACTTTTAATTCCAGACCAGGCAGGTAGAGATCAGTTACAGTCATTTCGTTTTTCGTTAAAGTGCCTGTCTTATCAGAACAAATATAGGTGGCTACACCTAATGTTTCTACCGCCGGCAATCTGCGAATAACAGCATTCCGTTTACTCATTCTGGTGACACCAAGTGCCAGCACGATTGTCACTACGGTGGGCAGTCCTTCCGGGATGGCCGCCACTGCCAGAGCAACTGCTGTCATGAACATATTTAAAACTTCTTCACCACGCCAGAGGCCGGTGAGAAAGACTACGGCAACAATAATACCGGCTGCTATTCCCAGTGTTTTGCCCAGGGAAGCCAGTTGCTTTTGTAACGGTGTGGGATCAGGCGGAGTTGCATGAAGCATTTCGGCAATCTTACCCAACTCGGTTTTCGCACCGGTACCGGTGACTACAGCTTTAGCCCTGCCGCCGGTGACGTAGGTGCCCATGAAAACCATATTGGCTTGTTCTGCAATGGGTACTTCTTTTTGGGTTAATGGTTCCACGCATTTTTCCACCGGTACTGATTCTCCCGTTAAGGCGGCTTCATTAACCATTAAAGAAGCTACCTGTACCAGCCGGGCATCGGCAGGAACGGAATCCCCCGCCTCCAAAAGAATCACATCACCGGGCACCAAGTCCTCCACATCTATTTGGGTTACTTGACCATCGCGCAAAACTTTAACATGGGCTTTTGTCATTTCCTTTAAAGCCTGTAAAGCTTGTTCGGCTTTATTTTCCTGGATAACCCCTAAGATGGCATTTAAGACCACGATGATCATGATGACAATGCTGTCAACCCATTCACCTAAAGCACCGGAGATAATGGCAGCAACAATTAAGATTATAATTAATGTTTCTTTTAATTGATCAAAAAACATGGCCAGCACACTTTTGGGCGGTTCTTCTTTTAATGCATTGGCGCCATAGATGTTCCGCCTTTTTTCTGCTTCTGCCGTGCTTAAGCCGCAATTCAGATCAGCTTGTAATTTTTCTGCTGCCTCCATGTTGCTCAGAGAAAACCACTGTGAATTCTCCATTAACATTTTCCTCCTTTAAATGATTACTGCTTTGATGAAGTGTGGCAAATAAAAAAACCCACATTCATCACTGACGATAAATGTAGGTCTCACCTATGAAAATGCAAAACCGGGTAAAAATTTTACCGTAATGACGGCCTTGCATCCCTTGGCGGGTGGTTACTCCCCTACTTTTACTATTACTGTAATACTTATCATACACAAACTTGTACATTTTGTCCATACCTACTTGCAGAATTTTGTCCAACCTACTCGAATCCAGGATTTTGTATGACTTTTAATCTCCTTGTAAGAATATGGCGCTATGATATTACTATAATCAACCTTAAAGCAGGAAAACCCAAGCAGCGAATAGCTCAATATCCGGTGACCAAGTGTTTCCTGCATAAAGTTTCCCCGGAAGTAAAGTCTAAATATATAATTTCAGGGAGGTAGAAGCGCGTGAAAGTAATTGAAGCTTTAAAAAGCCGTAAAAGTATCAGGGTCTACAAACCTGACCCGGTGGCACCGGAAGTTATTCGGGAAATTGTGGAAGCTGCCAATCGTGCTCCGTCATGGGCCAATACTCAGCCTTGGGAGGTATATGTGGCCGGAGGTGCTCCTTTGGACAATTTGCGCAAGCGTTATTTGGAAAATTTTCAAAAAGAAATTGCGCCTGCGCCTGAGATTACCATCCCCGCCGAATGGCCGGAGGCTCACAGGGAGAGGATTAACCAGTTGGGTGCCGGCAGATTTGCCGCTTTAGGCATTGCCCGGGATGATCGGGAAGCCAGGAGAAAAACAACGGAAATGAATTTTAACTTTTTCGGTGCACCTCATGTGGTTTTTCTGTGCATGGACCGGAATTTAACCTCTTGGTCTTTGTTTGATTTAGGGTCCTTTGCCATGGGTTTTATGCTGGCTGCTGAGGAAAAAGGGCTAAATACTATTCCTGCCGTCATGCTGGTAGCTTACCCTGAGCTTATTCGGAAAGAGCTTAAAATCCCGGAACATCTCGCCATTGTCATGGGTATTGCTTTCGGTTATGGTGACCTGGAAAGTATTCATAACCAATTTGACACGCCCAGAAGAAAGATAGATGAATTCCTCAAGCTGGTAGGAATCTAAACCAGGATCAATTCCTGCCCTTTTCCAAACTACCAGATCACTCCACATAAATCCATATATTTACAATTTGTCTGCCCTTAACTTGACAGTTTTCCTAATCATAGAGTAAAATATAGAAAAATATTGTAATGCATGGAGGTAAATAAATGGAAGATAGTTTTGGGGAAGAGGGCAGTAGTAGGGCACTATTGTTTTTCTTTTTAAAAGCAAAAGTGTCACGGCAGCCATTTTATTATCCTCGTCCGTAAAAGGCACAAGGTTTTAGGCACTTGTATCATTTACTCAAATATGTTATTTGGAGGATAATAAAGTGATTAGCGAACTTTTGCTATTATTGATACTAATAGTGCTAAATGCGTTTTTTGCTGCATCGGAAATTGCTCTAATTTCTCTGAACGATAATAAAATCAAATTATTAGCGGATGAAGGCCATAACAAAGCCAAATTGATTGTAAAAGTTTTAAGTGAGCCAAGCAAGTTCCTGGCAACCATTCAGATCGGCATTACTTTGGCCGGTTTTCTTGCCAGTGCTTTTGCCGCGGAAAACTTTGCTTATCGTTTAGTTAATCTTCTCAAAACGGCACAGATACCAATTTCGGAAAACATCTTAAAAAATGTTTCCGTTGTCATTATTACAATTATCCTGTCCTATTTTACACTGGTTCTAGGTGAATTAGTGCCCAAGCGCCTTGCCATGAAAAAAGCCGAACAAATTTCCTTTTTTGTAATTTCACCCTTAAATTTTTTATCTACCATTACCTCACCCTTTGTCAGATTGCTAACTGTTTCCACCAACTTTATTGTGCGCCTTTTTGGCGTAGATCCCAATGCCGATGAGGAATATGTGACAGAAGAAGAAATTCGCATGCTGGTAGATGTGGGAGAAGAAAAAGGCACAATTCATGTCAGTGAAAAGGAAATGATCAATAATATTTTTGAGTTTGATAATAAGATTGTTTCCGATATTATGACGCACAGGACAGAAATAGCAGGCATCCCCATCACGGCATCTTTAAAAGATGTCTTTGACCTCATCAGAGAAACAAAATTCACAAGATTTCCCGTCTATGAAGATAATATTGACAATATTGTGGGGATCTTAAACGTTAAGGATTTACTCCAGCTTTTAGAGATTTACGATCAGGATTTTGATTTAAAACAAATTATCCGCCAGCCGTATTTTGTACCGGAATCGAAAAAAACTGATGAATTGTTTAAGGATTTGCAAAGCACTAAAACACACTTGGCGGTGGCTATTGATGAATACGGCGGTACCGCCGGGATCGTCACCATTGAAGACTTGTTAGAGGAAATTGTCGGCAATATCTTTGACGAATTTGATGAGGAAGAAAAGGAATTTGAAAAACTGGATGAAAATACTTACCTGATTAACGGCGTCATTAGTTTAGAACGGGTAAAAGAATTGCTTGATGTTGATTTACCCATAGATGATTATGAGACTTTAAGCGGTTTTTTAATCGGCCAGCTGGGGAGAATCCCTAAAGAAGGGGAGAGCCCCATCATTGAATTTGATGGTATTGTTTTCAAAGTTGAAGAAGTAGTTGAAAAAAGAATAGCCAGAGTAAAGGCTTGTAAAGTATAAATTAAAATTTTAAGACTCGAATCTATTTCGAGTCCTTTCTATTTTTACCGGCTTGACAAGACATTTTAGGTAGAAAGTCAGGGGAGGATTTGATGGCAAGTAATTTAATTATTGAAGATATACAAATTGAAGTCAGAAAAAAGAAAATAAAAAATTTGTATCTTTCTGTGCATCCACCTGACGGCAGCGTAAGAATTTCGGCACCGCTAGCCATGAGTGATGAGGCTATCCGGGATTTTGCCCTGGCCAAACTTGACTGGATAAGAAAACAGCAGGCCAAATTGCAGAAACAAGTGAGACCGGAGGAAAAACAGTATATAGCCGGGGAAAACCATTATTTCCAGGGGCTGCCTTATGTATTAAACGTGTTGTATACCGGTAAAAAGCAAAGGGCAGAGCTTAAAAACGGGCAGATTGAATTATATGTTCGTCAGGGCAGTACGCAGGAACAACGGGAAAAAGTAATGCGGGAATGGTACCGTAGTGAGCTGAAAAAGTTAATTCCGCCCTTGATCGCCAAGTGGGAAGAAAAGATTGGTGTCACGGTGAACTTTTGGGGTGTGAAACTAATGAAAACAAAATGGGGTTCCTGTAATCCCCGGGCGAAGCGCATCTGGTTTAACCTGGAGCTGGCCAAACAGAGCCCCAGGTGTTTAGAATATATTGTGGTGCATGAAATGGTGCATTTATTAGAAAGGCATCATAATAAAAGATTTTATGCTTATCTGGAAAAGTTTTTACCAGACTGGAAGGAATGCAGGGAGGAACTAAATATCTACCTGTAATAACGTTTTGTTTAAAGTCGAAAAGTGAAGACATAGTATGTGGTATAATTGTGATTGTCAGTTGCAATTTGATTTCAGCATGCCTGAAAGGAGAGATGTGTGTGCGCGAATTATTTCGTTTACTAGGTCAAACATTAAAAAGCAATGAAGATGCTGTTTTAGTAACTGTTGTTTCCAGTTCCGGTTCAACACCGCGCGGTGCCGGAGCAAGGATGCTTGTTACTAAAGCCGGTAGGATCTACGGAACTATCGGCGGCGGGGCAGTGGAATATAAAAGTGAAAAGATGGCTCAGGAAGTACTGCAGAAAAAAAGTTCCCATACAGAATATTTCCGCCTGTACCGTAATGAAATTGAAGATTTAGGGATGATTTGCGGTGGCAGTGTTGATGTTTACTTTCAGTATATCCCGGCCGGAGATGAAAATATCCTGCAACTCACGGAAACAATAGAGAAATTGTACCAGGCGGGAGAACAAACCTGGCTCATTAGTGAAATTACAGAAGGTGCCGGGGGAGCCCTGGGCGTTTACAGCAAACAGTCCGGCACAGCAGGAATGGAACTGCCGCAGGAAGTTATCAGTAACCTGTACAGCCATTCCCAAGTGCATACAGTTAATGAAAAAAAATATTACAGTGAGCTTTTAATCCGGGCGGGCCGCGTCTTTATTTGCGGTGGCGGTCATGTGGCGCAGGAGCTGGTGCCGGTACTGGCACGGGTCAATTTCCGCTGTGTCGTTTTAGACGACCGTCCTGATTTTACTAAACCTGAACTTTTCCCGGGAGTTGAAGAAACTCATGTGGTGGATTTTGACCGCCTGAACGATTATGTTACCATTACTGAAGACGATTTTGTCTGTATTATGACGCGTGGACATGCCAACGACCGTTTAGCACAGGCGCAAGCACTAAAAACGCCTGCCGCTTATATTGGTGTTATCGGCAGTGCCAGAAAGACGGCTGGAGTATTTGCCAAACTGAGGGAAGAAGGTTTTACCGACGAAGATTTTAAGCGCATTACCACTCCCATCGGTTTAGATATTATGGCAGAAACGCCGGCAGAGATTGCCATTAGTATCGCCGCCCAATTAATTAGAAAAAGGGCGGAATTGCTCGCAAAATAATGTGGTTTGACACTAAAGCAAATAATCTGTACAATATGCTTTGGGAGTAGATGTCTATCTGGTGAGGACCCCGGACTTCAAATCCGGCGGCAGGCGTTGACCCGTCTGTGGTGGGTTCGATTCCCACCTACTCCCGCCAATTAAATTAATCTATGTATATCTATAGGCTTGTAGGATACTTCAAGCCTTTTTATTTTCGGGGTTATTTCTTTGTAGCTTTACGTATGAATTCTTCATGCATGGGTAGGTACAATGCTTTTGCTATTTTAGGAGAAATAATTAGCGAAACGTGATGGAAAATAAAGGAAAATGCCTATTGATAGGCGAAAGATATATTTAAAATTGCAGGGTTATTTTTATTGTCGAGACAATATTCGGAATATTTCGAGGGGGGAGTTTATGCTTGCAAGGACTTTTTTGCAAAACAGTAATGAATTGATGCGTAATACCACTTCTTTAGGAGAGGAACTTATCTGTATAGCAAAAGAGTTGGATTGGCTTAATGATGAAGAAGTGAAAGAGTTGCCTGGATCCATCGCTTTCGAATATGCCAGCTTCAAGACACTGATGCGGCAAGGTAGTATTGCAGAGTCATGTTGGAAAATAACAAATCTATGTGAGGTGATTGTTTCCTATTTGTGGGCTACGTGCATTGAGCAGGGTAAACAACTTAAATCCTTGAGATACAAAAAAAACATTATTTCATTTAATATTAAGCTAAATGAAGTTCAAAGTATTTATCCAGAGCTAATAGGTTTATTGACAAGTATGAGAGAAATTATGAATTGGCGGAATCGCTATGGGATTGGACATGGGAGCCTGGTCCGTGACTATAGTGTTTATGTTGAATCACTTGCAAAATATACTGCAAACTTTTTAAAAGAACTAAAAGAACTGCCTGTTTTTCTAAACAAGCAACACCTATCTTTATACAATTCAAAAGGTACAGCCTTGGTAGGGCGCAACTACCATTCTTTGCTGAATTGTTATAACCGAAAGGAAAGATTTTATACAAGGAGTGAACTTTCGGGTAACATAATTAATGACCCGATACGTTCACTTGCCTACCAGATGGATTCACCCGACATATATTTCTTTGTAGGATTTGTTCAGGATGGTACGTGTAAAATGTATCGAAATTATGCACAGAATAGAGCCAAATACATTAAAATAAATGGTGAAATTTGTTGGGACGAAGATTGGGATCAAGTTTCATTGTTAAATGAGGCAGAATTTGATGATTGGCTTAAATCTTTTAAGGAAAAAGAAAAGGGAAAAGTATTTCAGGAAAAAATTCTTTCTGTAGCAGAGATGTATCAAGAGCATGGCATGTATGCAGAAACAAAAAAATGTTTAAGGATGCTTGAGGAAATTTCCGAACAGAATAAGTTAAAAGAATGGGTGGATCTCCTCGAATTCGCGTATAATACAGCACTTGATAATTATGTTAGTGTAAAATTACTATAGGTTTTTGAAGGAAAAATCTATTCAAAATAGAAAGAGGAACCTCACATTCAGCAGAATGAATACCCCCTAGAAGGAGGCGGAGGTTCCTCATGGATATAATTCGTTTGGTAGAAACAAAAATCCTTTTGGTTGCAGAAGAAATTTTAAAAG
>JAAYSO010000126.1 GCA_012523945.1 Bacillota bacterium | reverse complement strand
TATCCCCATGTTGCCAGTGGTCTGGACTTCCATTTGGCTGTAACTGATTTTAGCAGAATGAGTTCCGGGGCAACCCCGGTTGGCGAAAATTATAATATAGTAATAGTAAACAGTATCCCGGATCTTACCGCTTCAGCCCGGGTGAGCTTTAATGATCAGGATAATTCCCTTCAGTTTGTAACACTCTGGTTAGGTTATAATATTCTTGTACACCCACAACGTAACTTACGCGGTGTACAAATAGTAAACAGTGATATAGTGTATGTTTATCTGATGCAAAACATTTCTACCGGTCTCTATGGACCAAAGATAGAATTAAATGTAGAAGCAGTTAAATGCTGACTGACTAAGCGCATCAAGTAAATATAATGGTAAAGTGGTTATATCCGGTCATCTATGGCCGGATTTTTACATAGCGAATAATAAAAAAGGTGATTATGTTCACAAACGCCAGGTAAGTAGAGGTTTTGCGCAATTTCTTCATAAAATCTGTATATACAGGTACACCATTGTCTTGACACCAGTAAGGGAATAGGTTTATAGTATATAGTGAAATATGGAACAAGGAGAAAACCTATGAGTGCTAGTGTATCCGAGTTGACGCAACCAAAGCGTAAAAAGAGTAAAACAGGTTTAATTGTAGGATTGATTGTGGGCGTGATCGCGCTCAATGTGTTTGCCGTAAAATACCTGGGGTTAAGCCACGGAATAGAAATTGATGTCTTTCCCCGGCTTCTGGAGGATTTGGGCGGCGGCATCCTGGCTGAGACGAATATTTCCATGTTTGTTGCTTCGGCCTTGATAATAGTCAGCGTCCTTATTGTCCGTATTTTTTTTATTCCGAAATTTACTGATGTGCCCGGGAAAGTACAGAATGTGCTGGAAATAATAGTGGGCGGCTTGGAGAGTTATGCTTATGGTGTTTCCGGGGTGAAAGACAGTTACGTTCCGGCATACGGTTTGACCGTAGGGGCAGTTATTGTCTTTTCAGGTTTTGTGGAACTGCTTGGTTTTAGGGCACCCACTACAGATTTTTTAATGAATTTTGCACTGGCCACAATTGCTTTGATTGTGATTAATATAGTGGGAGTACGGAGATTTGGAGCTACAGGGAGATTGAAAAGCTTTTTTGATCCAGTGCCCATGGTGGGGCCGATTTTACTGGTTACCCATCTGCTGATACCGGTTTCCCTGACTTTCAGGCTGTTTGGTAATATTTTAGGCGGTATGATTGTTTTACAACTTCTTTATGCAGTCACTCCTTTATTTGTGCCCGGCGTTTTAAACTCGTTTTTTGTCTTGTTTCATGCCGGCATGCAAACATATGTCTTTTTAACATTGATGTTTACGTACGTCAATGAAGCGGCAGAAGAGCCACAGAACTAGTGAACGGAGGTGCGGATATGGCAGGTATGTTAGCAATCGGTATCGGAATTGTCGGTTTAGGGCTTGTGGGAGTAGGCGTGGCCATGGGACATGCCACGGCAAAGGCACTGGACGGTATTGCCCGTCAGCCGGAAGCTGCGGATAAGATCAACAGGGTTTTAATCCTGGGTCTTGCCATTATGGAATCAGTAGCGATCTACAGCCTCATTATTGCAATTCTGATTATTTTTATTTTAAGGTAGAAAAAGGTGAAAAAAATGCCTATCAGTTGGCAAAGTTTTGTACTACATCTCATTAATATTGTCGTGCTGTATGTTTTTCTGCGAAGCTTTTTATATAAGCCTGTCTCTGAATTTATGCGTAAACGCACCGAGCGCTTTGCAACTGAGAAAAAAGATCTGCAAAACCGGAAGGAGCTGTTGTCACAGCAGGAGCAACAGGCTGAGCAAACTATTGAAGAGGCTCGCAAGAAAGCTTTGGAGATCCTTGAGGATGCCGAAAAAGCTGCACAGCAACGGACTGAGCAAATTTTAAAAGATGCTGAGGAAAAAGCAAAGGCATTAATTGCAGAAGCCGAAGTGGCAATTTTGGAAGAAAAACGCAGAGAAAAAGAACAAATGCGTACAGAAGCCATTAATCTGGCTGTTGAGCTGGCCGCCAAAATTTTAACGAAAGAATTAACACCGGTATACAACAAAGAATTTATTAACCGCATGACAGAAAGTAGGCAGATTCATGGATAAGACGCTTACTTTAACTTTGAGTGTATTTGATGAGGAAAACATCAGAAAAATTAAGAGATTTTATGCAAAGGCGGCAAAGGGTCGGTCATGGCAAATTAAGATCGATCCGTCTATTCTTGGTGGCTTTATCATAACAGACAGAGATCAATTGCTGGATTATAGTGCTAAGGGCCAGTTGGAACAATTAAGACTGGCGCTTTTGCAAGAAACAAGTATGGTAGGTGCTAAAAAGTGACAGTAACTTCTGCCAACTTCTCTTTTAACAGAGAAATTTATAAGTTGATCGATAATTATCGGTTAGCACCAAAAGTATATAATATTGGTTTCGTAGAGGATGTTGGCGACTCTATAGCCAACGTTTCGGGACTTTCTACCTGTAAATACGGCGAGCTTTTGGAGTTTGAGGATTCCAGTGCCGGCATTGCCATGAACTTGGAAAGAGATCGGGTTGGTGTGGTGCTGCTTAACAGTGATCATCAAATTGTCAGCGGTAGTAAAGTAATCAGCACCGGCCAGGTATTACAGGTAAAAGTAGGCGATGCGCTCATTGGGCGTGTTGTAGATGCTTTGGGCCAGCCATTGGACGGTAAAGGCAGAATTAAGGAATCCGGTTATCGCCCGGTGGAGTTTGAAGCTCCGGAAATAATTGAGAGAACTCCTGTAAACAGACCCCTGGAAACAGGCTTAACCATGATCGATGCCATCGTACCCATCGGCCGCGGCCAGCGTGAACTGATCATTGGCGACAGGCAGACCGGAAAAACTACCATAGCGGTGGATACGATCTTAAATCAAAAAGGTAAAGATGTCATCTGCATTTACGTGGCCATTGGACAAAAAACCTCATCGGTTGCTCAGCTGATCCAGGTGTTTGAACAGCATAAAGCACTGGACTATACTTTTGTGGTTTGTTCCACCGCCAGCGATCCTGCACCTCTGCAATACCTGGCACCATATGCTGCAACGGCCATGGCTGAAGAATTTATGTATCAGGGAAAAGATGTTTTGATTGTTTATGATGATCTTTCTAAACATGCAGTGGCATACAGAGAAATGTCGCTGCTTTTACGCCGTCCGCCGGGACGTGAAGCTTATCCCGGTGATGTTTTCTATTTGCATTCCCGTTTATTAGAACGGGCAGCACAATTATCACCGGAAAACGGTGGAGGATCTATCACGGCACTTCCCATTGTGGAGACAATGGAAGGTGATATTTCGGCATATATCCCTACTAATATTATTTCTATCACAGACGGCCAGATCTATTTGGAAGCAGAATTATTCCATTCGGGAATTCGGCCTGCCATCAACGTAGGGTTGTCTGTATCCCGGGTTGGCGGCGCGGCACAAACGCCCGCCATGAAAAAAGTTTCCTCCCAATTGCGGCTGGAGCTTGCCCAGTACCGGGAGCTTTCTGTCTTTGCCCAATTTGGCGCTGATCTTGATACTGCAACACAAGCCATTTTAGACCATGGAGCCAAATTAACGGAAATTCTGAAACAGGATAAGCACAAACCTTTACCGATGCCCGTGCAGGTAGTAACGCTTTTTATTGCTGCAAATAAATATCTGGCCCCGGTGCCGCCGGCAGAAGTAAGGGACTACCTCCAGGAGTTGTTGCATTTTATTGAAATGCAGCATCCGGAAATTTTTAAACAAATTGAAAACACGAAAGGACTGGACGAGGAAACAGAAAGTATGCTGCACAGTGCAATTGAAGAATTCCGTCAGACGAAGGAAATCTAGTTGAGGGATGGGCATGAAAAATATTAATGAACTGAAAAATCGTATTAAAGTTATTAAACAAACAAAGCAGATTACCAAAGCAATGTACCTGATTTCCTCTGCTAAAATGAAACGGGCCATGGCACGGTATCACAGTAATTTGCCTTATTTTACACGTGTCAAAACAGTACTTAAGGAAATCTGGGAGCATAACGGGAATTTGCAGCATAAATATTGCCTGGATGACCCAGAAGCCAGTGCCGCTTACATTGTCATAGGTACCGACAGGGGCCTTGCCGGCGGCTACAGCCAGGCACTTAATAATTTTGCCTGGGAACATATACAGGACAAAAATGTTGTGCGCTTAATTACAATAGGTACACTAACTGCCGGCTTTTTCAGCCGCAGGCAGGTGGAGACAGATCGTACCTTTGTCGACTTAAGCCATGATCCCTCTTTGCATAGTGCACGCCTGATAGCAGCTTACCTGTTGGATCTTTTTAATCGTAACATTGCAAGTGAAATTTATCTCGTTTATACAGAATATGTCAACGCGGCTTTGCAAAGAAATAAAGCGGTAAGATTATTGCCGCTTGGTCCGGAAACCTTTAAAGATGTAAAACCCACCGGGGAAAGACAACAGGATTTGGAGTTTATACCCAGTAAGGAAAGCGTTTTGGAAAAAATGGTGCCTGAATATTTAGTCGGTACCGTCTATGGTGCGCTTGTACACTCCTTTGCCAGTGAGCAGAGTGCCCGGATGAATGCCATGGATTCGGCTACACGCAATGCTGATGAATTAGTAGAATCACTTACACTTCAGTACAACCGGGCCCGGCAGTGGGGGATCACACAGGAAATCATCGAAATTTCCGCCGGTACCAATGCGCACGCAGGAGGGAGTAATGATTATGGTTCAGACCGGTAAAATTGCCCAGGTTATTGGGCCTGTAATAGATGTAGATTTTAAGGAAGGGCAATTGCCCAAAATTCACGATGCTTTATATATTGCCCTGGGTGACCGGCAGGTTTGGGTAGAGGTGGCAAGACATCTGAGTAAAAATACAGTCCGCTGTATCGCTTTGCAAGCTACAGAAGGCTTGTCCAGAGGTTTAAAAGTTGTCAATACCGGAAGCCCCATCCAAATGCCGGTAGGCAAATCGGTCCTGGGGCGTACAATGGATGTGCTGGGAAACCCGATAGATAATAAGGGTCCTATCCCGGCAACCGAAAGACTGCCAATTCACCGCAGTGCCCCGCCACTGACTGAACAAAAACCGGTTAATGAAATCCTGGAGACAGGAATTAAAGTGATTGATTTACTTGCACCGTATCCCAGGGGAGGGAAGATAGGGCTGTTTGGCGGTGCCGGAGTCGGTAAAACAGTGCTTATCTTGGAGCTTATTCACAATATTGCCCGGGAACACGGCGGCTATTCCGTCTTTACCGGAGTCGGTGAAAGGAGCAGGGAGGGCAGTGACCTCCTGCAAGAGATGACAGCGTCAGGCGTGATTGATAAAACCGTACTGGTTTTCGGGCAGATGAATGAACCGCCCGGCTCACGGATGCGTGTCGCTTTGTCTGGTTTGACTGTGGCCGAATCCCTGCGTGACACTGAAAAACAGGATGTTTTATTGTTTATTGATAATATTTACCGTTTTATTCAGGCAGGCAGTGAAGTATCCGCGCTACTGGGCAGAATGCCTTCTGCAGTTGGTTATCAACCTACACTGGCCAGTGAACTGGGGAATTTGCAGGAACGTATAGCGTCCACTGCAGACGGTTCCATCACATCCGTTCAGGCTATCTATGTGCCTGCCGACGACTTGACAGACCCAGCGCCGGCCACGACTTTTACTCATTTAGATGCAACAACTGTGCTTTCACGGCAGGTTGCAGAAACCGGAATCTATCCCGCCGTTAATCCTTTAGATTCTACCTCTAAAATACTAGATCCCTCCATTTTAGGGGAAAAACATTATCGCGTTGCCCGCGGTGTGCAGGAAGCACTGCAGCGTTATAAAGAACTGCAGGATATTATTGCTATTTTGGGGATGGAGGAACTTTCCGAGGAGGATAAACTGATTGTCAACCGTGCCCGGAAACTGCAGCGTTTTCTTTCTCAACCTATGTTTGTGGCAGAAGTTTTCACCGGTTTAAAGGGCAAGTATGTTCCTTTGGAAAAAACAATTGATAGCTTTGCCGTTATCCTGGACGGTGAAGTAGATGATCTTCCTGAAGCTGCCTTCTACATGGTGGGTGATATTGATGATGCCAGGGAGAAAGCGCAGGTAATTAGTAATGAGTAGCGAATTCATGTTGGAAATCTTTACTCCGGAAAAAGTTTTTCTGTCCGGCAAAGTGCAATCTTTTTCCTTTATGGCCCTTGACGGGAGGCTTGAGATCCAAAAAGGCTTTCTGCCGTCTATAATTTCCGTTGTTTCCGGCAGATTAAGCATTAAACGTGACGGGAAGTGGGTGGATGCCGCGTGTTCAGATGGCTTTATTGTGGTGGAAAAAGAAAAAGTCAATATGTTTGTCCAGACGGCGGAATGGGCACATGAAATTGATATCAACAGGGCAAAAAGAGATGCCGAGCTTGCTCAAGAACAATTAAGGCTGAAACAAAGCAGGCTGGCTTACCGCATGTTGGAAGCAAAGCTTGCCAGAGCAATTGCCCGCCTGGGTGTGTTTCGTCGTAAATTAGAATAAGGCTGTAACGGTCCGGTGCAATGCACTGATGCGTTACAGCCTTTATTTATTGTTTGCCTGTGCCGGTGGTCTTAATTTATCTTCAGGGTAGCTTTTATGCCGGCAAAAAGGGCAGAAAACTTTCTGCACAGGCAGGTGTAAATAAGCATATACTGTGTTATCAACACAGGGAGGCGTTTGCATGGGTAAATTTAAATGTCCACCCAAAACAAAACGTACATTGAATTGCAGTACGGACAGTGTCGGCGTCTGTGGGCTCAGTGTAGACGATACTACACATCAATTGATTAAAACCGATATGAACCGCGTTGTGGCCACACTGCCCAGCGCCGGAGCTCATGCGCAAATCGGGAGATTATATTCAACTATTGTTAATGTTAATACCAGCGGCCAAATAACGCGTCAAGTTCTTTTCAACAATACATCGGAGCGAACTATGTATCTTGATAAAATCATTTACAGTTCCGTGGTCGAGTTTCCGCTGGATACTCCCCTTAACTATGCGCAAATTGCAACTCTGACAATTATTAAAAACGTTACCATCCTGGATCCGGGAGAAACTTTAATACCGACTGTATATGGTAGTATAAAATTACCGAAAATGGCAGTCTAAAATTCCAGGGTGAATAGTAAAAAAAAGGAGTCACCGCATAGCATCCTTGAATTAAGCCTCTAAGCAAAAGTTGTAAGGAGGCAAAATAAGGAGTGTTATCAGTGACTCAAATCGATTATATCAAACATCTAAGAGATAATGAAGAT
>JAAYSO010000125.1 GCA_012523945.1 Bacillota bacterium | reverse complement strand
TTCTGCAGGCAAAGTGCTGGTAGAACTGTCTGTATATAAAAAGGAGTTTTGTAAGATAGCAGAAGGTATGAGGGGGGTGTTCCCTTGGAACTGGCAGTAATCAGCGGTAAGGGCGGTACAGGTAAAACTACAATAGCTTTGGCTTTGTCTGAATTGGCAAAAGGTGCGGTGAAAGCAGATTGTGATGTGGATGCACCTAATTTGTATCTTTTCTATGGAGGAAAAGATCTAAAGCAAGAAAGCTTTTCCGGAGAAAAGGAAGCAGTGGTGGCAAAAGAATTTTGTAAAGAATGTGGGGAATGCCAGAAAGTATGCCAGTTTGAAGCCATCAAAAACGGCCTAGTGAATGCTTTGCAATGTGAAGGTTGTGGTGCCTGTACATTAGTTTGTCCTCAAAAGGCCATTAGTTTAAAAGATGTAAAATCAGCTGATGTTTATATCACGGAAACTGCAAAAGGAGTAATTTCCAGAGCGCAGATGGAAATTGGGGGCGAAGGCTCGGGAAAGCTGATCACTTTGCTCCGGAGTAATGCCAGGGAGTATGCCGGTGAGGACACTTTAATCATTATAGACGGGTCCCCGGGGATAGGCTGTCCGGTAATCTCCTCCATCACCGGCTGTGATGCAGCCCTAATTGTGACTGAACCTACCCAATCGGGTTTGGAGGATTTTAAAAGAGTAACAGAGTTATGCAGGCACTTTGGCGTACTGACTTTTGCTTGCATCAACAAATATGATATTAATGAAAAGAAAACTAAAGAAATTGAAAAATATTGTCAGGATAACGAAATTTGCCTGATTGGCAAAATACCTTATGATAATGTAGTAATGCAATCAATTAACGAGCTGGTGCCTGTTATCTGCTATGAAGAAAGCAAGGCAAACCAGGCAATAAGACAGATGTGGGATCAATTATCTGCACAAATAAATTTTTAAATTAAGATTTCAGGAGGCGGATAGTAATGAAAATAGCAGTAGCCAGTGATGGGAATTTTGTAAGCGGGCATTTTGGTCATTGTGAAGGCTTTACTTTGTATGAGGCTGAGGACGGCAAGGTGAAAAATAAAGTTTTTCAACAAAATCCGGGACACAGACCGGGCTTCCTGCCTAATTTTCTGAAAGACTTAGGGGTCAATGTGATAATTGCCGGAGGTATGGGGGCAGCTGCCCAGCAATTGTTTACCCAAAACGAGATTGAAGTGATTGTAGGAGCAGAAGGTAAATGCGATGAAATTGTAGATTTATACCTTAAAGGGGAATTAGAGTCTACAGGAAGTATATGCAGGGAACATCAGCATGAAGGTCATTGCCATTAATGAATAAAAAGCGGGGTCTTCTAATATGGGATGATTGGTGTGCAAAAGGATGAGCTTGCCCTTGTGAAGGAACTGCTCAGAAAGAACAGATTTAAGTTAACAAAACAAAGAGAATTAATTTTAGAACAATTTTTCCTTACGGACAAACATTTAACCGCAGAAGAAATCTACCAGCGACTGGAGAATAATAATATTGGTCTTGCCACGATTTACCGGAATATAAAAATCTTTAGCACGCTGGGCATAATAAAAGAAATTATTGTGGATGGAGTAAACTACTATGAATTAAAAATTTATAGTAAAAAACCCCTGCACCTTCATTTCCAGTGTGTTAAATGTAATGATATAATTGACATTGATGAAAGAAAAGTTGCTTTAGAATATTTAAAGTTAAATAGGACCATCGAGGGTACTAATGATTTAGAAATCTATGATGTAGATATCATGTTTATTGGTTTATGTGGCAGGTGTAAGGAGGAAAATAAATGGCAAGGCCGGTAAAATGCAGAAGGGTAGAATTTCTTCCTGATAATACTTATTTCATACCTTCCGGTAAAAAAAAGTGCGAGATTAAAGATATTGTTCTCAAAGTTGAAGAACTGGAAGCCATGAGATTAAAAGATATTGAAGGGCTTACCCAGGAAGAATGCGCTGATAGTATGCAGGTATCGAGGCAGACTTTTCAAAATATCATAAACAGTGCTAGGAAGAAAGTTGCAGAAGCATTGACACAAGGCAAGGCAATACGCATTAGTGGGGGAAATTATGTTTCAGACAGATGCCAATTTAAGTGCTTAAACTGCGGTGAAATCTATCGTATGAATTTTGAGCAGGATAGATATCTCTGTCCTTCCTGTGGTGCAAAAGAAACTGTATGTATGAAAAAACACAGGTTTTGTCATAGACGGCAGCGGAAATTGCGAAAGTAACATAAAGCCTCTTTTTCTGGTTTAACGGCAGAAAAAGAGGCTTTATGTTAGCCGGTTTCTTTTTTTCGGAGTTTGCGGGTTTACTTTTTTATGCATACCGATAATGTTTGCCAGGAAAATGTCGAGTATAAAACCAAACTGTTTGCTATAATCTTTTCAAAAAGGTGGGATACAGTGCTCAAGGAACTTAACCAAGCCATTAATTACATTGAGGAACATTTAACAAAGGAGATTACACTGGAAGAAATATCCGCCCATGTTGGTGTTCCGGATTATCATTTTCGCAAAATCTTTTATTATTTATCCGGCTTAACCTTGGCTGAATATGTGAAAAACAGAAAACTGTCAGAAGCAGCCAAGGATTTATTAAATAAAGAAAGAGTTACAGATGTTGCCTTCAAATATGGCTATCAATCAGTTGATGGTTTCACGCGTGCCTTTAAAGCTTGGTGCGGTTCTTTGCCGTCGGATGTTGCCAAAACTGGTATTGGCAAATCGTTTCCCAAACTTACTTTTTATATTGATGTCAGAGGAGGAGAAAATATGGACTATAAAATTGTGGAGTTGCCTGCATTTAAATTTGCTGGTGTAAGTGAACGTGTGCCCATGCAATTTGAAGGAGAAAATCAAGCCATTATTGCATTGGCTAAGAGTATTACGCAGGAGCAAAGGGAAGAAATGCACAGGATTCAAAATCTTGAACCCTGTGAAATTGTCAATGTTTCTTATGATCATGACTATAATTTTATGCAAGACGCAGGCTATCTTACTCATTTAATTGGGGTTTTAACTACAGAGGAAAATATAAGTGATGTTTTGGATGTCATTGAAGTCCCGGCATGTACCTGGGCGGTTTTTCCCAATGAAGGTCCTTTTCCGGAAACTTTACAGCAGACTTATGCCAAAACTTATGCAGAATGGTTGCCTGTTTCTGATTATGAAGTAGTTCAGCTGCCAGGGTTTTCCTTTACCAAAATGGATAAAGAAAAAGAAAATTATGCCTACAGTGAGGTATGGCTCCCTGTGCGAAAAAAAGAATAATTACTCATTTGTGTGCTGTTTTAACTCTGAATGTTTCTTTGCTTCTTCTTGGTTACTG
>JAAYSO010000124.1 GCA_012523945.1 Bacillota bacterium | reverse complement strand
TTTTGCGTCAAATAAAAAATAAACCGCAAAAATTCATTATCTTTATTGATGATTTGGCTTTTGCCGATACAGAAGAAACTTACACCCCGCTAAAGGCAGTTTTGGAAGGAGGTCTGGAAAGCAGGCCGCGCAATGTGGTCATTTATGCCACCTCCAATCGCCGTCATTTAATTAAGGAACGTTTCAGTGAGCGTGCGGGTCTGTATGCAGACAATAAAGATGATGAAGTGCGGGCGGCAGAAACAATCCAGGAAAAATTATCGCTGGCGGACCGTTTTGGTATTACTGTCACTTTTCTTACTCCCAATCAGGAAAAATACCTGGAAATTGTGGAAGGACTGGCGGCACAAAGAGGATTAAATATAGAGAAGGAGCTTTTGTACCGGGAAGCCCTGCGCTGGGAATTAAAGCAAAACGGTCGCTCGCCCCGCACGGCCCGCCAGTTTATTGACTGGCTGGAGGCAAACCTGGCTCATGTACAAAAGAAAAGCTCCTGAACTCAAGGCAGTTCTGACTGCCGCTATACAGAAGCGACAAAACTTTGTCACAGGTGGTGGCAGGAATTTTGCTGCTTTGCGCGAATTAATCAACAATAAACGGGAAATTATAACAAGAAGAGTAGAATAAGCGCAATACGGGAGGAACAGGGATTTGTTAAAACCAGGTTTTGATACAGAACTACCGTTAATAGAAGATTTGCATCCGGAAGAAACTGCAGAGAAAACTGTTATCCCCAAGATTCGTGCCAAGATTCGTTTTGACTACAAGGGGAAGTCCCGTCCTGCGCGTTTTTTCTTTGGGGGAAAAAATTCAGAAGAAGTTGCAGATGAATTGCGCGAACAGCAGGCTGCTTTATGGCGCAATGTGCCTTTACAGGGCATTATGATCGAAAAAATTGATTTGGGCGATATTTATTTTGTTTATGATGAAGAAGCAGATGATGAAGTTGCTTTTGCTCCCCTGGAGCTGGAAGTTGTGGCGGATTCGCTGTGGTTTCTTGTCCGTTTTGCCGTTCGTGAGGAATTCCGGCGTTTAAGAATTATTGAGCCGCCTGATCTGACGCTTTCGTTGCAGGAAATGGAGCAAATCTTTTTTGAAGTCCATAATCAAACTACCAGTCAATTTTTACAAAGATTAAAGCGCTATGCCGAGTAAAGGGAGAAAAAAGCGGTCGCAGCCGCTTTTTTTGTCTGAAAAAATTATAACAACCTTGAATTTTGCCGAAAGGGGAAAGAAACAACTTGCAGGTAATAGTTGTGGGCGGCGGACCGGCAGGAATGATGGCTGCCGGTCAGGCTGCCAAAGCCGGGGCTAATGTGCTTTTGCTGGAAAAAAACCAACGCCTGGGGAAAAAACTGGCCATTACCGGCAAGGGCCGGGGCAATCTTACAAACAGTGCTGCGCCGGAGGACTTTATTGCGCAGTTTCCGGGTAACGGTGCTTTTCTTTACGGTGCACTTTATCGTTTTACTAATGAAGATCTGCGCCGTTTTTTTCATGATTTGGGTGTGCCCACAGTAGTTGAACGGGGTGGGCGTGTTTTTCCCCGGTCACAGAAAGCCCAGGACCTGGTGGACGCCTTACAGAAATTTCTTGAAACCTGTGGGGTAGAGGTGCGGTATGGGTGCAAAACTACTGCCATCTTGCAGGAGGACGGGCGTGTCGTGGGTGTAAGGGCAAACGTCGTTAATTTTTCCGCCGATGCCGTGGTGCTGGCTACAGGAGGCGCTTCTTACCCCGGTACCGGTTCCACCGGGGACGGATATAAACTGGCACAAGCTGTGGGCCATACCATCACGCCTGTTTTCCCGGCTTTAATTCCTTTGGAGACGGCAGAAACTTGGGTTGGTACTCTGGCCGGGTTGTCATTAAGAAATGTCACCGTTAAACTCACGGTGAACGGGCGGATAGTGGCGGAAGAATTCGGGGAAATGCTTTTTACTCATTATGGTTTAAGCGGGCCCATCATCTTAACCGTGAGCCGCCAGGCAGCACAGGCCCTCAGCAAAAAGCAGCCAACACACGTGCATCTTAATTTAAAACCCGCGCTGACGGCAGAACAGCTGGATGCCAGAATCCTGCGGGACTTTCAGAAAAATATTCGCAAGCAGTTTAAAAACAGTTTAAATGATTTGCTGCCGCAAAAGCTGATCGAGCCGGTAATTAAGCTGTCCGGGATCCCGCCGGAATTGCCTGTTCATCAAATCAGCAGAGAACAGCGTTTACAGCTGCAAAAAATTATTACTGATTTAACATTCACCATTAAAGCCGTGCGACCGCTTAAAGAAGCCATCGTCACCGCCGGCGGCGTGTCCATTAAGGAAATTGATCCCGCCACCATGGCGTCAAAAATTTTGCCGGGACTTTATTTTGCCGGCGAAATCATTGATGTGGACGGCAATACCGGCGGGTATAACCTGCAGGCGGCTTTTTCCACCGGTTATGTAGCAGGTCTCAGTGCGGCAAAAGCATAAACGGTTTTTTGTAGAGCCCTCTAAAGTAAATAAGCATAAATTTGCCCAGATGTGGCATAAACTTTGGTAGGGAGGGCTGTACAATGGATTTTGAACGACGGTTTAAAGAAGGTACCAAGTCCTTTGAGCGCTGGCTCCTCAAGGGAGCGGCTTTACTTTTGTTGTTATTAATCTTGACCCAGGCGCTTTTGACACAACCGGAATTTCGCAATATTTTAAGTTTGGTGGACAGGTTGGAAGGAACGCCTGTGGCGGAAAATGAGCCTGCAGCCGTTACCGGAGATAATGCGGAGACAGTGGTGCGGGAAGGCTATGTGGAATTAAGTATTATTGATGCTAAAGATTTAACGGAAATCCAGGTACAGGTTAACGGTGACACCGTGGCTACCTTGGGAAAAGCTGCCACTACGGTTCGTATCCCTGTGCGTGAGGGTGATGCCGTAGAAATTGACGGCCAAGTACCGGAGCAAAATATACAGGTTGCCGTTACTGCTGTTTCCGAAGGAATTTTATACCCGCAGGCAGGAAAAGAAGTAACTTTTTACGGGGTGCCGGAAATTATTTCTTATATCACCATGCAAAGAGATTAGGGTAAAGGCTTGCCAAATTGCGGAGAATAAGCTATTATTTTAGTTAAAGTGCAGTTGTGGGAGGACAATTAAGTGGGTTGTAGTGTTGTGAGAGGGATCCGAGGGGCTATTACTGTTGAGCAAAACGACGCTGCCGGCATTATGGCGGCAGTAAAAGAACTTTTGCTGACAATGATTAATGTAAACCAAATTCAGGTTGAAGATATAGCCAGTATTATTTTTTCGACAACTTCGGATCTGGATGCAGCATTTCCGGCAAAGGCGGCCCGTGACCTGGGCTGGACAAATGTGCCGCTTTTAGACTTGCAGCAAATGCAGGTGCCGGGTGCCATGAAACGCTGTATCCGCGTACTGATGCATGTGAATACTAAACTGCGCCAGGCAGAAATAAAACACATTTATTTGCGGGAAGCCAAAGAGTTACGACCCGATTTGGTTGACAACAACACCTAGCGTGTTGTTTTTGTGCTTGCCGGCAAATCTGTCGCGCGCAGTGAAAAACAAAGGCGTGCGCATCCGCACGCTTTTCGTATGTAAACAGAGCTAAACAGAGAAGGAGGGCTGTCCATGAAGGCCAGGATAGCCATTGACGGACCGGCCGGTGCCGGCAAAAGCACGGTGGCACGGGCGGTGGCCAAACGTTTAAATTTAACTTATCTTGATACAGGGGCCATGTATCGTGCCGTTACTCTGGCCGCTTTGCGCAACGGGACTGATCTGCATGACCAAAAGGCATTGGAAGCCCTGACTTTGTCTCTCCAATTAGATATTCAAACGGATGATAAAGGAAATAATATTGTCTTTCTTAACGGAGAAGACGTGACGACAGCCATACGTGATCCTTTAGTCAACCGCCATGTTTCGATAGTGGCCCTTTATCCGGAAGTGCGCCGGCTCATGGTGCAGAAACAAAGGGAAATCAGCAAGCGCGGCGGTGTGGTCATGGACGGGCGTGATATTGGCACGCATGTGATGCCGGATGCAGAATACAAATTTTTTCTCACAGCTTCACTGGAAGAAAGAGCCAAACGGCGACAAGCGGAATTACAGGCCGCCGGAAAAGAAATTAGTTATGAGCAGGTGCTTGAGGAGATTGCCGCCCGCGATAAAATTGATTCAGAGCGGGAACATTCACCGCTTCGGGCGGCTAAAGATGCCATTTTGATAGATACAACAGAGTTGTCGGTAGCAGAAGTTGTGGATACCATTATCAAAAAAGTTGTAGTTGCAT
The DNA here is from genome assembly GCA_012523945.1 of Bacillota bacterium. Taxonomy (GTDB): domain Bacteria; phylum Bacillota; class Dethiobacteria; order Dethiobacterales; family Dethiobacteraceae; genus JAAYSO01. The sequence continues at coordinate 5,194 of JAAYSO010000124.1, read as the reverse complement.
AGGAGGGGGAGCCTTGTTTTACCGGTTTGCGCGTGCACTTTTAATTTTTATTTTTACCTTATTTTTTCGCTGGGATGTCCAGGGCCGGGAGAATCTCCCCCATGAAGGTGCATACATGCTTTGCGCCAACCACTTTTCCTGGTGGGATCCGCCTGCGGTAGGTGCAATACCAAAACGTTTTGTTAAATTTATGGCCAAAGAAGAGTTATTGAAAATGCCGCTGACGGGTAAAATTTTAAAAGCACTGGGTGCTTTTCCGGTAAAACGTGGTGCTGCGGACAGGCGGGCGCTAAAAACTGCACTGCAAATCCTGGCCGCAGGAGGTGTGTTGTTAATTTTCCCCGAGGGTACGCGCAGTCGTACCGGCAAACTTTTACCGCCACAGCCCGGTGTGGGCTATATTGTCGCCAAGAGCAAAGTCCCGGTGGTGCCGGTAGGCGTTATCGGTCCTTATAAATTATTTCGTCCTTTACGCATTCGCATTGGTAAACCTTTGGAGTTTACTGAATACTATGATGTTAAGCTGAAAAAAGAGCAGTATGAGGAGATAGCAAAAGAAATCATGGCTGCTATCGCTGAACTGTTGCAGCAAAAGTAATTTAGAGGTGAATTATTTGCAAGTTATTTTAGCCGAGCATGCAGGCTTTTGTGGCGGCGTCAAACGCGCTGTAGATTTAGCCCTGGAAAAAGCGGCTTCCGGTCCCGTGTATGCCTTGGGGCCGTTAGCCCATAACGAAAGCCTGATTGACAAATTAAAACAGCAAGGCGTCATTTTCGTGGACAGCCTTGATGAAGTGCCTTCAGGGGCAACCGTTTTAGTGCGTACGCACGGGGAGAGGCCGGAAGTTTTTCAGGCGGCCGAAGCAAAAGATTTACAGGTTATTAATGCTACTTGTGTTTATGTGCAGAAATTGCAGTCCCTGGTTGCCGATCTCATTGCCGAAGGCCAGCAGGTTATCATTGTGGGCAACCGGCAGCACCCGGAAATCCGGGGTGTGCTCGGTTGGGGACAGGATAAACCTTTTGTTCTCCAGGAACCGGATGAACTTGAGCTGCTTGCTTTGGACGCAACAAAACCTGTTGCGGTGGTGGCACAAACAACGCAGCGCTTAAGTATTCTGGAAGCCATTGTGGAGAAGCTAAAAGAGATAGTACCGGTAGTTAATATATATAATACCATTTGTAAAGCGACGGCCCGGCGGCAGGAAGCTGCCCGCCAGCTGGCCAAGGTTGCTGAAGTCATGATAGTTATTGGTTCCAAAACAAGCAATAACACACGCAAATTGGCAGAAATCTGCCGGTTAGCAGGAGCTAAAACTATTGCCGTTGAATCGGCTGGCGACCTTGATCCGGCGCAACTGCAAGGGGTGAGGACAGTCGGGGTTACTGCCGGTGCTTCAACACCCGACTGGTTGATAAAGGAGGTTATTGGCAAGATGGAAGAAAACAAAAAGAATTTAGCACTTGAAGAGGAGCAAACACCGGAGGAGCAGACACCGGAAGAACAAGCACCAGCAGAAGAGGCTCCCCAGGAGCAAATTCTCGAGGAGGCTGCAGAGGAGGAAACTCCTGTGGAGCAGCAAGCAGAAACTGTAGCAGAAGCTACAGCAGAAGTTGCAGAAGAAACAACTGAGGAAACGGAAGCAGAAACGGCAGGGGAAGAAGTCTCTTTAGAGGCAGCTTTGCCGGAATTCTCTGTAGGCGATATTGTCAAAGGCACTGTGGTGCAAGTGTCTGATGAGGAGGCACTTATTGATATCGGATATAAGAGCGAGGGAGTCCTCCCGCGCCAGGAAATTATATTATCTGCTGACCAAACACTCTCTGACGTTCTGACGACGGGACAGGAGCTGGAAGTAGCCATTAAAAGAATTGACAATAAAGAAGATAAAGTTCTATTGTCCCGCCGTTCACTGGAGCGTAAACAACGCTGGGCAGAACTGGAGGAAGCCTTCAATAACGGTACAGTTTTAACCGGTAAGGTTAAAGAAACCGTGCAAGCCGGTATGGTCATCGACCTGGGCGGCGGGTATGACGGTTTCATGCCCGGTTCACTGGTGGATATTCGTTATATCCCCGATTTCAATGAGTTCTTGGGACAGGAAGTTTCCTTTAAAATCATTGAAATGCGCAAGGAAAGGGAAAAGCTAATCCTTTCGCGTAAAGTAGTACTGGAAGAAGAAGCGGAAGCACGGAAACAAGAAGTCCTGAACTCCCTGGAGCCGGGTCAAATTATCAAAGGCACGGTAAAACGTTTAACTAATTTCGGTGCTTTTGTTGATGTGGGCGGCATTGACGGTTTAGTCCACATTTCCGAAATTTCCTGGCAGCGTATTGATACCCCCGGTGACGTCTTAAGCGTAGGGGATGAAATTGAAGTTAAAGTCACGGAAGTAATTCCGGAGCGCGAACGTATCGGCCTTTCTTTACGCCAGGCTCAACCTGATCCCTGGACACAGATTGATGAAAAGTTTAAGCCGGGAGATATTGTGGAAGGTAAAGTTACCCGCACTGTGGATTTCGGTGCCTTTGTGGAACTAATCCCCGGAGTGGAAGGACTTGTGCATATTTCACAGCTGGCCAACTATCACGTTAAGCAAACCACTGATGTGGTCCAGCAGGGTGATGTAGTAAAAGTAAAAATCCTTGACATCAATACAGAAGCGAAACGTGTCAGCTTAAGTATGCGCGAAGCCAACCCGCGGCCGAAACGCGAACCGCAGCCTAAAGTGCAGCAGGAAACCACCGGCGGCACCGGCCTGACCCTGGGCGATGTTTTCGGTGATCTGTTTGATGAAATGGAGACCAAGGAGTAATAAGTATGACCCGGCGGGAAAGAAAACTGGAACATTTAAAATATGCTGCCGAAGCCAATTTGGCTTCGGCAGATTTTCATGATGTGCAGCTGGTTCATAATTGCCTGCCGGAAACTGCTTATACAGCATTGGATCTTTCCACCACAGTTGCCGGCATCAGGCTTGCACGGCCCTTTTTCATTAACGCCATTACAGGCGGGGTAGAGGCGGCAGAGGATATTAACCGCAGCCTGGCAGAAGTTGCTAAAGAATGCGGTTTTGCCCTGGCTGTAGGCTCGCAGATGGCGGCACTGGAAAATGCAGAATATAGCCGTACTTTTAGTGTAGTGCGGGAAGTATACCCGGATGGTGTTATTTTTGCCAATCTGGGAGCTTATGCAGATGCGGACCTGGCTGCCAAGGCGGTGGAAATGGTGCAGGCAGATGCGCTGCAAATCCACCTGAATGTGCCGCAGGAGCTTGTGATGCCGGAAGGAGACAGGGATTTTCGCGGTTATACAGAGCGTATTGCCGAAATTGTTAAAGCTCTTCCCGTTCCGGTCATCGTCAAAGAGGTAGGTTTTGGCATTGCTAAAGAGCAAGCTGCCGTTATTGCTTCTCTGGGGGCGGCCGCCATCGATGTGGGCGGTAAGGGCGGCACCAATTTTATTGATATAGAGAGCCGCCGTGCCCGGCCGCCGCAGGAAAGCATTTTAAAAAACTGGGGCATCAGCACGCCTTTGGCTATCCTTGAAGCCAAAACCGGTGCTCCTGCCCTGGATATTGTTGCTTCCGGCGGTATCAATAACGGGCTTTTGGCGGCTAAAGCACTGGCGTTGGGAGCAAAGGCGGTGGGAATTGCCGGACTGGCTGCAAAAGTGCTGCTTTCTGAAGGAAAAGAGGCCTTAAAAAGGCGTCTGCAGAATATTGTGGCAGAGCTAAAGCTGATTATGGTTATGACAGGTAGCCCCTCTCTTGTCGAACTGCAAAAAATACCCGTTGTCATTACTGGAAAAACGGGAGAATGGATGAAGGCCCGAGAACTTGTGCGCTAAAGTAAACAGGCTGACTTTTTCGTCAGCCTGTTTTTAGTTGACAACCTAATGGCCAGCCTCTTGCCTGATTTGGGGCCATCATTACAATCTGTTACTGGCTAGGTATCTCTATTATTTAACTGCAGCAGCAAGCTCATATACCCACTTTTCATCAACAGTAGCCGGGAATGTTACGCTTAACTGATAGTACCGTTCCCCCTGAGGCCAGCGCAGTTCTAATAAAGTGGGAATATCTTCCTTAGAGGCCCAATAGTTAGCCCAGTCTTCGGGAACGTTTTTCTCCGGGTCCAGCAGGTATTTATAACCTGGTAGGCCGTTTATTTCAGTTGGTTCGCCTGCAAAGGGAAATTGGGATTCTGGCGGCTTTGTTTCATATTCTGCTAGCGTTATAGTAATATTTTTATCGGCAGCAATCCACATTTGGGTCACCACATTACCGAAGGAATGTGAATGTATATAAGTTTGGGCCCGGATGTATTCTGCCGGCAGGCCTGTCAAAGAGGTAACTTTAAAGCCGGCTATCCTTGAAGCTGTCTCCAGTTCCTGCGGCCCACCTGTAATAAATACCATGCCACCAGTAGTAGTATCAACGGTAATTTTTGTCACGTTAGGCAGCCACATATGCTCAGCATATTTGTTTCCAATATACCAGATTGGTCCTTTATCGGGAGGGAGAAGTTCCCCGGACAAAGAAACCGCAAAAAGACCGCCCGTTGCAAACACAGTATTTTCATCGGCAGAAGTAAGCTTGACAAATTTATAATAATCTATTCCCAGATATTGAAGCAGTTCATTAAAAAGGAACCCTTTTAATGTTAGTGTTTCTTCATTTCCTGTATCATTTTCCTTGGTTATTTTCTGCTCAACAAGGGGCAGCTTTAAAAAATCATCCGCAGTCAGCTCAGCTAGTTGCGCACCTTCTACTTCAATGTAAATATCAGCGTCTTTTAACTGGCTATAAATGTCATCACCAGTGTTGGCTAAAAGTGCGGCTGCTGCAGAGACTACGACTACCACAACCACAATGATTATCCCAATCAGCAGATAATCTTTTTTATTTTTCGTCCTGTCACCCTTTCCCATTCTTTATATTTTAACCTCCTTAAAGAGAAACAGCATAACACCTGCTTATGGCGTATGTTACTTTACTGGTATTTAATGTACAGAATCGATGTCTAGCTCAACCGTGCTACTAAATTAAAGTATCAGATGGTAAAAATAATTTCGCATGTCATGGCAATGTGACAATAATTATTGCCTACCATGATAAGCTAATCTTTGCGCTCCCTGATACAAAAGAACTATTGGAGGAAATTCTGGAACATAATGTACTATATCTCCTAT
>JAAYSO010000123.1 GCA_012523945.1 Bacillota bacterium | reverse complement strand
TTGCTGCCCTGGTCGTCCAAACTACCGGATGATTGCAGGAACAAAATGAATTAATCGTACAAAAACCAGAGAAGCCGAAAGGCCGCTCCGGTTTTTTTGTCAATGTACCTGATTATTGAGCGCTTACGTAGAATTGTACGCAAACCGGACGAAGCCGAAAGGCCGCTCCGGTTTTTGTTGTCAAGGCACCGGAAGATTGAGCGCTTACGGTTAACCGTTAGGTTGCGGCGAAAGCTTTTTATGTGCTGCACACCCCTGAGTAGGTGTAAAGGAGTTAGTAATCGTCTTCGGTTGTGTTTGGGTAAAGTTGTCCGCTCATTTGGTAGGAGAATGGCGGTCTGATAAACCTTGTTGGCATCGATATGAAGTTTATGAAGCTCAGCATTGGATAACTTCTGAACAGCCCGGAATCTATGTGCGACATAATATTATAAAACGAAAGGTTTGGGTAGAGGAGATTGTTTTGCTTCTATACCTGTGGTATGGTATGAATAAACAGCAACCGAATAGCGGATTTTGGTGGTCAAAAGATAGATTTAATATTCGAAATATTCGAAAATGATTTCTTTGGTACCGGTAAAGCTAAAGATCAGGTATATATGGAGTGCCGGTGTGAGTCGGACTATTTTTGCCGGCACTGACTTCAAAATGAGGCCCATTTACTTTAAGAAGGGAGGAGAAATCAGGTTTTAAATCTTGTGGTGGATTACTTAACAAGATGGACTGAGATTGTAAGCAGTTGACCCCATCCGGAAAGGCGAGATAAAAGGGTTTTTAGCGCATATATCTGGAGGTTTTAATTGTGAAGAAGAGATTATTGCCAGTGCTGATTGTGCTTCTGATTATGCTTGCCATTGGCTTTCTGCTGAAGGTGGGCGCAGTAGAAAGTGAAAAACCGGAGGATTTTGTGGAACGCGTAGGAGTTAAATTTGAAGAAGAATTTAAAATGATCTATGTTGAAGGCGGTACTTTTACCTTAGGTTGGTCTGCCACCGAAGGCAACCCGCCGCCTTACACCGAGCCGGTGCAAAATGTGTCCGTCAGCAGTTTTTATATCTCTGACACAGAAGTGACAGAAAATCTTTGGCGGGCCGTCATGGGGCAGGACCCGGCTGACGACATCGTTGCCGATTATCCCAAAACAATGATAGATTTTTATGATGTACATGAATTTTTAGGCAGATTGTATGTGTTGACCGGCAGGGTATATCGTTTGCCGACGGAAGCTGAGTGGGAATTTGCTGCCAAGGGAGGTAATCCGGGGCTGGCGGCAGGACACCATGAATATCGTTTTGCCGGCAGTAATATGGAAGAAGAAGTAGCAGTCTTCGGCGGTTTTCGTCCGGAACCTGTAAAAAGCCGGCAGCCAAATATTTTAGGTCTATATGATATGTCAGGCAATGTTGAGGAATGGGTGTGGAACGCCTGGAGTACGGAACATGTGGGGGGAGCAGATCCCGCCGGCATAGATAGTCCAGTTCATGCGCAAAGAACACGTCGCGGCGGTACTTTCACGGGCGAGTCGTTTACCCGCTATGCAACTGCCCGCCAGATCCGCTCAATCGATGGCTCTGATCCGGGACTGGGATTTCGTATAGTTCTCTCCGCGGATGAAAAATCCGTACCTGGGGGAATGGTTGTCCCGTGTGAAATCCGCCGCCCTGCAGTAGATGAACGTAAGGTGCCAAATTCATACCGTGACCCGAGGTGGGTTACAGGTGATGATTATGTTTGGGACGGCGATATTATGGGATTTGGCGGTGCCACTATAAAAGTTTGGGAAAGCGGCGAAATTGTGGTGCGGCCACATAGTCCCTTTGATAACACAATAGCAGGCCAGTGGTATACGTTTAACAATATCGGTCTGATTCTGGTGCCCAATGATGGGGGCGAAAGGATAACAATTCCCTATATCTTTATGGCGCCTGAGATGGTAGTGGTGACTAACGATAGAAAAAACGCCTTTATGGCACCAACCGGAAGATACGGTAAAATACTTGAATCGTCACTGGGCAAGGAAACCATTGCCAAACCCGCCGTTCCGGGCTTGGTGCCAACTGAAGAAATTAAAGCAGGAGTTAAACTGGCTGCTGCCAACCACCGGCTTTGGGATATGGATAATATCCCGGCAGAGGCCCGTGGACAGGATCCGCGACTGGTTGACGGACCTGAACATGGCTGGTGGATGGGTTTCGGTGCCGGCGGTGAGCATACCTATCGTAAAGACTTTGATCCAGACGGGCAGTTCCGGTTTTCAGTTTATACTCCTGGTCAGTGGAATAATATTTTGGCCAGAGGGGAATGGTTTACGGTCAACGATATGTTTCTGCGTGTAATTGGCCCGGGCGGCAGAACAAACGATTATCTGTACGTTGTTGCGGATACTCCGGTCTTCCCGTTAAGGCATTTGTCGTTTCAGGATTACGAGCGGGGTGATGCCAGACTATTCACTCGTTATGCAAATCAATTTGTCTGGGGTCATGATTATGAGATCCCCATTGGAAACCCGGTATTAATGGGCAATACAACCTTTAGGCAACCGCCACCGCCGCCAAAACCTTGTCCGGGCATTCCCGGCGAAGGAAGTTGCGGAAATACAATATACGATTGTACTTGTCCCGTATTTTCCCGCAAATAAATTTTGCCGGTGATAAATCTACTTTGAATCTTAAAAGGGAAAACGTATGAGTAAAAAAGCTGCTGCAGCTAGAGCATAGTTTATGATACAGCAGCTTTCTTTGCCAGGTTGATTATTTGCCGTTTTTTAAGTTTTTTAAATTTTAAGGATAAAGCTTGGGAACATCTGCCAGGAAAGAACGTCTGAATATACTGCAAAGAAATTATATAGGGGGTATAAAAGTGTCAAAAAAGATGAAAGTTATTTGCTCAGTTTTAGTTGTTTTGTCAATTGTAGTGGGAGTTATGGTTTTATATAATGGCCAAATTAGTGCTGCCAATGTGACTGCCACAGCATCTGAAGACGGAAAAAATATTGTCTCTGTTACGGGAGAAGGTATTGTCCGCCTGGCTCCTGAAATTGCCTTTATTACTTTAGGAGTTGAAACATCCGATAAGGATGTGAGCGCGGCGCAAAGCAGAAACCGGTCAGCCATGAATGCAATTATTGCTGAACTGAATCGGCTGGGAATTAAAGATGAAAACATTCAGACGCAAAATTACCAGGTCTATCCCGATTACCGCTGGGAAAACAACAAAAATGTGCTTGTGGGTTACAAAGTAACAAACTTGGTAAGAGTAAAAACCCTGGATATTGACAGCATTGGTAAAATCCTTGATGCGGTGACGGCTAAAGGGGCTAATATTGTCCAACAGATTCAATTTACTGTGGCCGATGAAAAACAAGCGTACCATCAAGCTCTGCAAATTGCACTTAAAGATGCTGAAGATAAAGCCAAAACAATGGTGGGGTATTTTGGTATTACAAAACTGTCTCCCATATCCATAACTGAAGGTGGACAAAGTATCACATATCCGCCTATGGGGGTTATAAGGGAAGTAGCCGCTGATAGTGCCACACCAATCAGTCCGGGCGAGTTGGAAGTCCGTGCTCATGTAAGTGTTAGTTTTCAATACTAAAAGCAACTAAATACACGTAGCAAAAACCCGGTGTCAGCAGCCGGGTTTTTGTGTTGAGCCAGATTCATCCTTAATTTGTTTTCTTTTCCGGCAGATCGTTGAAAAAACAAGCACCTTACTGTGATGCAAAAATTAACCGTTACCTTATAGGAATTAGGATAAGAATGGAGAATAATTTAAAAGGTCCAGGTTATGGAATAAGCTTAATCTCAGGGCTTATCTTTCCTAAAATTTTCAAGGAGGTCTTGGTATGTTAACGAAACGACAAAATTTATTGGAGACAATCAGAGGTGGGAAACCTGACAGATTTGTGAATCAATTTGAATTTCTTGGGCTTGTTTTTGGCGATCCCATCTCCATGTCCAACCCGATGCCAAAGCCTGGCGAACAGGTAGTAAATGCCTGGGGCGTTACCATTGCTTTTCCGGAGAACACACCGGGGCCGTTCCCTGTACATGATGAGGAACATAAAGTAGTTAAAGATATTACCAAGTGGGAAGAAGTTGTTAAAGCACCATCAGTAGATTTTCCTGATGAGGCATGGGATTTTATCAAATCTCGGGCAGCTGCCATTGATCGCAATGAACAGTTTGTAACCGTCATTGGGGCGCCCGGCATTTTTGAGCAACTGCATTATCTAATGGGCATGGACGATACTTTAATTAATTTCTATGAAGAACCTGAAGCTATGCATGAGCTCATTGATTATATTACTGAACATAAAATTGAAATAGCCAAACAGCTGATCAAACATGTGCAGCCTGAGGCTCTTTACCATCATGATGATTGGGGCAGTCAGATTTCTTCTTTTATTTCGCCTGAGATGTTTGCAGAATTTCTTGTTCCTGCCTATAAAAAACTGTACGGATTTTATAAAGAAAATGGTGTCGAACTGATAGTGCATCATAGTGATTCCTATGCAGCAAATCTTGTGCCGCATATGATTGAAATAGGTATTGATATTTGGCAGGGTGTTTTAAGTACAAATAATATCCCGGAGCTCATTGAAAAGTATGGTGGAAAAATTTCTTTTATGGGCGGAATTGATAACGGAAAGGTTGATTTTGAAGGCTGGACTCCGGAATTGATTGCCCAGGAAGTTGAGAAAGTTTGCAAAGAATGCGGGCATATGTATTTTATCCCCAATACAACTATGGGTGAGCCCGGCAGTGTATTTAAAGGCGTTTATGAAACTGTAAGCCAGGAAATTGACAAAATGTCAAAAATAATGTTCAAGTAAGAGAATATAGGCGGCACACTGAAAAGTTCAGTGTGCCGCCTTGCATTATAGCTGCACGTATTCACTGTTGACTGGGATTATGCAAATTTATTGCAAAATCTAAAAAATTTATGATTAATATAAAGACCGGCAGTATAAACATACTACAACAAAGATTCTGTTGGCATTGTTTACCATTGACGTTTTAGATGTATAAACATATAATCATATCTGAAAATTCGCACTAGCCTAGCGAGTGCATCAGTTCTTAAGCTTATGTAGAAGATCTGCAAAATTATTAAGGAAAGGAAGGTAAAAAATGTACGAAAAGTTAGTTTTCACTTTACCCGAAGAGTACAATGAGATTGTGGCTGAAGGTGATGATCCCGGTTATGTGATCAAACCACAGGCATATTTTAGAGGAGCATCTCAAATTCCGGGATCTAATTTCAATGTCGGTTTTCAAATTTTTGTTAAACCCTTTTTCCTGGACCGGGTTCCGCATCGCCATCCAGCTGATGAATATTTAATTTTTTTAGGCGGTACATTTCCAAATGTGTTTGATTTTGATGCTGAGATTGAGCTCACTATTGGCAAAATCGGCGAGGATGCGGAGGTATTTACCATTACTAAGCCTACAATTGTCCGCATTCCGGCTAATGTTTACCATTGCCCACTAAACTTTAAGAAAGTTAATAAGCCGGTATTTTTCCAGGCTGCTTGCATGATGCCCATGTTTGGAGGTATCTACGATACTCCTGAAGGCCCCAAAGAAATGTATTATAACGGTCCGGTTCCCTGTAAATATGACGAAAAGAAAAAATGCGATTCCTGCGGTAAATGCCTTACAGAAGACTGGAGAACCGATTAATTTTTCACAAAAGTATATGATTTAAATTCAGTTTAGAGGTAGGTGCAAAATGGCTAGATACATAGCAAGGCGTTTGCTGATGCTGATACCGGTTCTTTTGGGTATTTCGTTAATTGTGCTTATTTTAATTGACATTACACCCGGGGATCC
>JAAYSO010000122.1 GCA_012523945.1 Bacillota bacterium | reverse complement strand
TTTTTTAACCTTTCACTTAACATTGGTTCCGCCTTTCTAAAAGCTGCTATATCAGTAGTATAGTAGTTTAAACGGATAACATCAGACAGCTGCAACCCGGCATGGCTTAAAACTGTTTCCAAGTTGTTTAAAGCCTGGTTGATTTGTGCCTCCATCTCGCCGGGGTAAAGGGGATTACCGTCACTGTCGGCAGATACCTGTCCGGCACAGTAAACTATTCTTTTCACGCCGGTAAGATCGTTGGCCTGTACAAAACCTATCTCTTCACTCCACTGCCAAGGGTTAATAATTTTTCTGTTTGCCATTAAACCTACTCAGTACCTCCAATCACAATTACATTCTTTACGGCACCATGCTCCGCATCATAAAAAGCCTCATTAATCTGTTCCAGTGAATAATAGCGTGTCAACATACATTCAACATCAATTAAGCCGTTTCTGTACATTTCCATGTATTTGGGAAAATCCCGGCGCAGATTTAAAGCACCCATGACGCTACCGGTAAATTTTTTACCGGTTAAAAATTCCATAGCACTGATATCGTGCAGCATTTCATCTTCAAACCTGGCATGTCCAATGACACAAACAGTACCCCAGGGCGCCGTAATATCCATGGCTTGTCTTTTTATCCCGGGCGCGGCCACCGCTACAAGGGCATGATCGGCACCGTATTTATTGATTTTATGTACTTCTTCCACCACATTACTTTTTGTCGGGTTAATGGTGTGGGTGGCACCGCACTGTTTGGCCAATTCAAGCTTGCTGTCTACCACATCAATGGCAATAATGGGGCAGGCACCGGAAAGACGTGCCCCCTGAATGGCGGAAATGCCGACGCCGCCACAGCCAATGACAGCCACGCTTTCACCCGGTCTGACCTGTAAACGGTTTAAAATAGCTCCAAAACCGGTAATATAACCACAGGACATGGCAGAAGCCACCGGAAAAGGAATGTCATCATCAATTTTACAAAGAGTAGCTTCATGGCAATTACAGTATTCGGCAAAACCGGTGGCAGAAGAAGCAGTTTGAATAGGAACCCGTCCGTCTGCCCTCGTGTAGGGGCCGGGTTTGCGAAATTCCAAGGGAGGAATATTTTCGCAAAACCAGGTTCTGTCGGCAAGACAGGGCCCGCAGGTGCCGCAGCCGGCACGAATGATGGCGCAGATAACTCTGTCTCCCGGTTTGACATAGGTTACACCGGGACCGACGGCATCAACGATTCCCGCAATTTCATGGCCTGCCGTGGCACAGCCTTCATAACTGCCGTGTTCACCGCGGAGACCATGAATATCACTATGACAGATGGTACAGGTCATAACTTTTAACCTGACTTCTTTTGCTTTCGGTTCAGCCAATTCCATTTCCTCAATGGTAAAAGGTGCCCCCATTTTTTCCACAACTGCTACCTTACATTTCATAATTTGTACCTCCCCCCGCACAGTTTATTCCTATCTCATACTACCCCCGCCGTCTACGGCTATAGTTTCGCCCGTCATATAGAGATCTTCCTGGACTAAAAAGAGAATAAGTTTTGCCACATCAGAGGGTTTCCCTACTCTTCGCAACGGGTTCATTTTTGCCACCAGTTCAAACTCTTCTTTAGGCGTTGCTTTGTGCATCGGAGTGTCAATCATACCGGGGCAAACAGTATTGATAATAATATTATCCGGGCCAAATTTGCGGGCAAAACTTTTTGTCTGCACAATTATTCCCGCCTTTGATGCCACATAAGCAGCACTGCCCACCCCGCCGTTAAAGGCTGTCACGGAACTGACATTAACAATGCGACCGAATTTCTGTTTTTGCATCAAAGGAATTACTGCCGTCAGGAAATTGTAGTGGCCAATGAGATTTGTATCAAGGACACGGCGGTATTGCTCCAGTGAAGTGTTCATCAATAGATCCCCGCCCATCTGACCGGGCTCCACTTCAACCTCAATCCCGGCATTGTTGACCAGAATATCAATTCTGCCAAAATGATCAATTGCCTGTTTAACTGCTGCTTGTACTTCAACCGGCACAGCAACATCACAGCAAACAGCCAACACTTTGTCGGAAAACTGCCTGATTTCTTTTTCCACCTGTGCCAGCGGTTGGACAGTGCGTCCCACCAGGACCACGGCTGCTCCCTGTTGTGCCAACTGTATTGCCGTTTCACGGCCTATACCCTTGCCGGCACCTGTGACAAGCGCAATTTTGCCTGCAATTCCATAGTCAATCATAAATCCCACCCCTTTTCTGGTTACATGGCCGTAACAATCTTTCCGTCCGCTTGTTTAATACCGATAAAATCACCGGCTAAAACTACAAAGTCGCCTTCAAAGGCTTTAACTTTTGCCCAGTGGCCTGTTAGCTCCTGGTCAAGGGGAACCCCGTCTGCGATCATTTTCTGCCGGACCAATTTTCCGTCCACTTCTCTGGGGGTAATCCCTTTTTCCAGGCAGATAGCAGCGGCTGTACCGGCTGCCTGTCCTGTACTCATGGACGGGGCAATAATCCGGACAGCAGCCTGGGCATTAAATTCTGAAGAGATACAGCGTCCTACCACCAGTAAATTATCTACATTCAAAGGCACCAGGGTTCTGTATGGTATTTCACAGTGATTTCTGGGATCAACACGTGCTTCCAAACCGGCAGGGCGGCCGAATATATGCATATCATCAGAACATTGGGCTTCCCGGCAAACTGCACCCTCCAGCGGTGCAGTAACATGAATATGACGCATAAATCCGATTCTGGGACTAGTGGGATGATGTGTATCAAAAAACTCCGGGAATCTGGCGATACCGTCGGCAAATTTTGTACCACTGGCCACATCAGTATCTTTCAAGATATATTCGCCCAGAATACGCCTGGAATCGCGTATGCCATGCATATTGGCAATACCGGTCAGTCTTGCCCGCTCAAAACCGGGCACATATTTTTGGAAAAACTTTTCTAATAATAGAATCTGGTTGTGCTGCTCAATAATTTGTCTGGTCAGGTCTTCCGGATCCAGGTTTCTGGTATAGAAACTATGGGCAGTCATTACGGTAATGTCGGCATCGGTGGCTTCAGTATTGGGAATTTGATAAATTAAAGCCGTGGGAAAAATAACAAAGGGCAAATCCCCGTTTTTCACGGCTTCCGCTTCCAATTCTGCCAAGAGTCCAAAAGAGGTTGCACCTGCATTTTTTTCCCGCCAGTCCTGATTTGCTTGCCCGTATTTCATCAGATCCACATTGGCCATGCGAAAGGCTAGGGTAGTGGACATATTAAGCCCTGCAAAATGAGGGCTTCCCACCTCATAGGGAGCTCCGGCGTAAGCTGCCACATCACCGTCTCCTGTTCCGTCGATCACAATTTTTGCCCAGATAGTAAATTCGCCTGCTTTGCCGTGGCAGACTACTCCTTTGATTACACCCTCCTCAACAATGGCTTTAATGGCCGTCACACCGTACAAGATCCGGCAACCTGTTTCCACGAGCATCCTTTCCAGCATTAATTTACCTTTATCCGGATCTATAGTAGGCAGGTGGGGACGGTCAATGGCGTCACCTTCAGCCTCCAGTCTTTTCAGCCATTCCTTACATAAACCTTCAACCACGCCGGCAATACCTGTAACATAGCCGTTAGTAGCCAACCCTCCTACGGACTGGGCACTGTCAACCAAAACTGTGCGCAAACCTTTTCTGGCCGCAGTAATAGCTGCCGCCGTTCCGGCTACGCCGCCTCCGACTACTACTACATCAAAATAATAATTTGTTTTGTTCATCTACCTTCTCCTTTCTCCTTTACCTTGTTCCAGAAAACGCCGGTCCGTATTATATTATTCTGATATTTTTGATTACTTACATTATATATTAATGTAATTATTTTCACAATTTTAAATCCCATTATTGCAACCCGGTCAACAACTCCTTTTAAAGAGCGAGCAAATTAGGTCAACATAATCCTGAGCAGCAAAAGAAAAACTGCCGGTTTCCCGACAGCCAATTTTCAACTTACGGCTTCATGGCTGAAGCATATTCCGCCCAGATTTTTTCCGGATCTGCACTATTATAGTCAATAATATTTTTTAACAGGATAAAGGAGTCCAAATCGATGGCATCAAAGTAGACTGCAAACCCGTCAGTTGCTTTTCTTATTACTTTACCTTCCAGTGTAATAACAAGTTTTGCATTGGTACCGGTTAAATATATCTTTATAGACACTTGCTTATCCAGGGGCAATATATGTTCAGAAATAATAAACATGCCTTTTAAGCTTAAGTCTTTTACTTCGCCGGTAAATTTTATTTCTCCGGTATCAATTTCTACTTGAATGTGAAATGGTACCCGGGAAAATCTGCGCTTTTCCATAAGATCCCCCCTGTTTAAGATTTCCAGGCATATTTTTAATTCGCGCTTAAAAAGAAATTACCTTTATTCTCATTTTAATTTTTCTCTTTCATAAAAATATTTACCCTCCATACCAGGTATGGAGGGTAGATTTATAACCTTCACCAGTTTCTTTTTCCAAAGCTAGACGGCCGATTTTACATCCTTAGCAACGCCATCCATTTTATTATGGTTGGGAAAACGCTGCAGGTTCGTATGTGGTATAAAGGAGGCGGAAATAAACTCATCCATATAGCCGGGGTAGACGCTAAGTTCAATATAGGTCATTTGCTCTGCCGTCTCGTCAATGTAGTCTTGAGCTTTTTTATTGGTTAAGCTCAAATAGCTTCCAATGAGAGAACTATTACCGATAAAAGTATATTTTTCCGGATTTATATCAGGGAACAGGCCGATATTAATGGCATTTTTGATATTGATATGATTACCGATCCCACCGGCAACTTTTACTTCATCCAAATCTTCAAAATCCATGCCTACACTAGACAGCAACACATAAGTTGCTGAGTAGACGGCGGCTTTGGCTCTGATAAAATTATCAATATCTACTTCTGTAATATAAATATCTTCATCCAGGCCATATTGCTCCTTTTCTGCTACAATATACTGACCGATACCATACTGATCAAACTTCACATATTTTGTTGCTATGTCTTTTTTAAATTTTCCCCTGGCGTCAATAAGGCCTACCCGCTTCAGTTCAGAAATAAGGTCAATAATCCCTGAGCCGCAGATACCGTATGGCTTTTCCGCACCGATAATATTTAAACGGGCTTGATAGTCTTCACCAATGGTTACTGCTTCAATGGCTCCGGGAGCCGCACGCATACCACAGGAAATTTCTCCGCCTTCAAAGGCGGGGCCGGCTGAACAGGCGCATGTCATTAAAAAGTCACTATTGCCGAGAACTATCTCTCCGTTTGTGCCCAGGTCAATTAAAATACTCAGTTTATCACTTTCCTGGATCATGGCAGGCAAAACACCGGCACTGATATCACCGCCCACATAGCTGGCAACGGCGGGGGAAAGATGAATTAAAGCATTATTATTAATGCAAAGTCCGATATCAGCAGCAGATATATCTAAATCCCTGGTGTCAGTTAAGGCAGGAATATAAGGTTCTTTTCTCAGAAAATCAGGATAAACTCCCAGCAACAGCTGTGTCATGGTGGTATTGGCGGAAGCCGTGAAAATAATAATTTCATCACTTTTAATACCGTTGGCCTTACACAATTCCATAATGAGAGGGTTGATACTTTCTTTGACAACAGCCTCTTTTAACTCTTTCAGACCGTCACCTTTAATGGCATAAATGATGCGATTGATTACATCAGCACCATATTTTGACTGAGCATTGGCGCAGGCAGCTTCACCCAGGATCTGATTAGTATCTAAATCTACTAAACAGGCGGCAACAGAAGTGGTACCTACATCAACGGCTACCCCATAACCTGTTGCCTGGCCTTGTGGTTTAATGTCAATAACTCTTATCTTATCTTCATCTAGCCATGTATATACAACCGCAACCTTAAAATTACTCTCCCGTAAAAGCACAGGAATTCTTTGCAAAAGGTGCGTATTGATTTCAACTCTGGAACAGCCTAATTCAAGACGCAAATGTTTTTTTATCCGGGTCACATCAGAAATATTATCATCTAAAGTCGGTTCTTCTAAATGTAATTCAATTTTTTGCACATGACTTTCCACATTATAGCGGGAAGCAAATTTTTCTCTGAGACGATAAAAACGTTCTTCATAATCATCTGTATTTTTTTGCACACGAATATTATTCACGTCTAAAAGGGATTCTTTGGGAACGCAAATAGTAGCGGGCTCAACTACGGTACAGGAGCAGGCCAGAACTGTCCCGCTTTCTTTATTCTTAAAGTTGTTTTTGTGCTTGACGGAGCCGTCCATAAGCTTAACCCTGCATTTCCCGCACGTTCCATTTCCATTACACGGTGCATCAATATTTACCCCGGCTGTGCGAATTGCATGCAACAGGTTTTCACCCTGCTGTACTTTTACTTTTATCGTTTCATTTGGAATTTGAATGGTTAATTCGATCATTGGTGCACCTCCATTTTTGGGATAGTGGGCAGGCAAAAGCCTGCCCCTTTACTCTGACAATTACATAATGGGATCCAGGGTCAAAGCAGGATGACCTTTGGCGGTCAGGAAGTTTACAACATCTTCAATGTCTGTAGCTATTGTTTCATCACAAATCATGTCGGCAAAATTGTCGATACCGTATAGTTCTTTAGCAGTTTTGTTTAGTCTGTCCGCCACATCGTCTTTCAATTCTTTTGGCATCCAGATAATTCTTTGCAGACCGCCTTCGGCAGCAAGGAATTTCTTAGAAGCAATAAAATGTCTGCCATGTCCCATAAATCCAGGGGTCTGGACTCCCCCGCCCGTCATGGAAGCCAGCTCTCCGAATGACATCCCCACAGGCGTTGTTCCGGCATACTCGCGGTTAACAATAATGACACCGTTTGCTTCCGGAGCAATACCGCAGATACATTCGAAGCAGCCGCAGGAAGTCATAGGATCTTCTAAGATACTGTAAAGAGAGATCCGGGAAAGGGCACCCTGGGAGAATTTCTCCACGGCTTTGTTAACTTCCGACCAGATACCTTTAACTTCGTCTTCCAGGCCTTCCTTGGGAATGGGCTGACAGGCACCGGTAGGATCTAATTCTTTAGTTGCTTTTGCATCCAGCCAGCTTACTGCCCCGCATAAGCCTAAACGTTCGGGTGTAACTACGCACACATGGGCGGGAGCAAAAGATTGACAAAGTGTGCAGGAATAAAAAGTATCTACACTTTCATCTGTCAAGGACTCCAGACGTTCATCTCTGGCCCGGTAACTGGGCAGAGCTACTTCCTGCTCCAGCTGATGTACTTTTGCTTCATCGGTAATGATTGTTACCTGACATTTATCGATGACTGTGCCAAACTCATCATGCATCATAGCATAGAGAACTTCGCCAAAATGTTTCAATCTTAAGCCTTTGGCATAGGCATCTTTGCCGATACGAATCCAGGCGATATTGCGCTGGCCGATATGCATGACGCCTTCCATATAGTTCAGGAAGTAGTGTATTCTTCTTTCCAAAACCGGTTCAAAATCTTCTTCCATATTCTTTCCGGCTACTTCCACCAAAAGTGCCAGCGGCAAGTAAACAGGCGGTTCAACTGAATCAATATCAGGACCGATCAGCTCAATTTTATGGTCTTCTACTTCGTCTAAAGCTCTCATCTTGACCAGTTCCCAGGCTTTACTTCGCTTGCTGCCGAATTCTGCGTAGACATTATCCTTACGGATTCTTTCCCCTTCAAAAGCAGCGGCAAAACTAACCGGGATGGGGATTTCTTTCACTTTAATTTTAATTTCACGGGCTTCTAAAGAAGTTTTAACTGTCTGCTGGTGATCTTTTTGTGAAATTAAAGCTCCCGGTACTTCCGGTACATCTACGTCGGCAATAACGGGGAAACCCAGGGCAATGGCGCCGGCACCGGCAGCCACAACCACTTCATTGAGGGGACCAAATGTATTGACAAAAGCCGGCATTCTTTCTTTTGTATAAGTCAACAGTCCTTCTAAATCGCCGGGTTCCAGCGCTCCAAAGATTAATGCAGCTCGCACTGCCACGGAGACCACATGAATCACGGAAGTAACATCATAACCGATGGGGATAACCCTAAACTCCAAACCGATTTTTACGTCTGAATTAACAATTTGGTCTATACTTTTGCCAATGAGAAAAGTCAACAAGCCTTTCCCCTGGTAATCTTTTACGATATCAACCAGGTTTTCCTGGTTTTCAGCTTCTCCGATAACCACGGCAATGCCGGGAATGTCACCGGTTACCAGCGGAACCCCCAGGGAACGAATAATGGGATCAGGCACAAACCCGATACCGGGCTCGTCTTCATAAGCATTTTCATCAGTGGCATACTTTACGGCTTCAATTATTTCTGCACAAACTGCAGTTGCCAGGCCTGCATTTAATGCTTTGCCCAGATCGTCTTCTTCCACAATCAGACTGGCGGCAACATCTAAAGCAGCTTCCAGTTCTGCTAAATTTGTAATTTTGTTTCCCGTAGCCGCATAGATTACCGGTAAAGCATATGCAGTTCCGGCAAAAGCAACTTTATGATCTTTTCCTTTTGCTGCAATTGCATTGCTTACGGCCTTCCTGGCCAAGTCCAGCGCAGCTTTAGCGCCTGAGAAAATAATAGTAGTAAGACTCATTATTACCACACAACCTCCTTCATGAAGTGTTTATGGTAACTGTCAAAGCTTGCAGCAGCAAGAAATTCAGATGGGACTAATGTCCCATCTGAATCCTGAGAATAGTGGTACATATATTACAGTTCTAAGTAAGAATCAGCATAAAGAGTATTGCCAAGAATAATGTCACAAGTTTTGACAGCTTCCATCAGCTTGGGATCGCACGGATTAGCAATAGCTGAAGTTAATCCGCACATCATTGCCATGGCTACTGTATAAGCATCCAAAACAGGTCGCAACTCCTTGGGCGCACCGTTGGAAACGTTACTTAATCCACCGGTAGTTTTTAAGCCCATTTCACTCATCATTTTAATGGCTTCTAAAACTTCTACTTGTTTTTCTTGCATTCCTTTAATGACTAAAAAGAGTGGGTCAAATAAAAGGTCCTCGGGGTCCATGCCTGCTTCCATTGCTCTTTCCAACATTTGCTGGCAGTACATCATGCGCTCATCATTGTCACTGGGAATTCCCTCTTTAGCGCACAAAGCAATACACATGGCATCGTTTGCTGCTGCCAGGTTAATATTGTCAATTCTGTCACCGGCGTCGGCAGAGTTGATGATCGGTTTGCCTTTGGAGCGATTATAAACTTTAATGCCGGCTTCAATTGCTTTTTTGTTAGCTGTATCTAAAGCCAGGGGGATGTTATCGCATTCTGATTGTATCAGCTGCACAACCCACTGCATAATTTCTTCTCCGTCTTTTTCCGCCGGTCCGATATTCACGTCAAGGTATGCTGCACCGGCTTCAATTTGTTCTCTTGCCCGCTTTAAAATTGGCTCGGGGTCTCTTTCCTCCAAGGCCTTACGAATTACCGGTGAAATACAATGGATTCTCTCACCAATAATCATAAATTTTTGCATGTCTCTACCTTCTTTCTTTTATATTTTCCGGAACTTTTGTTGTTACCAGCCAAATTTTAAGGGAAACAGGCAGAACAAGAATAAGTTTTTTAACTTGTTCTGCCTGACTTCAATCTTAATCCAGCTCGCGCAAGAACTTGGGAATTTGCATTGCTTCTTCCGGACCAACAATGATTTCCCAACCGGGCAGTTCTTCTTCCACATCGCCTTTTAAGACTGCCACTTTACCAGGCAGGACAAGTCTCTTTCTTGTCAGCTTTTCTTCCAGACCGCTGTTTTTAATCATATCTCTAATGACACTTGCGCCCAGTTTTCCTGCCGCCCAGGATGTGAGCACGGATAAACCGCCGGCATCCGGAACTGCCAAGTATGCAGGAACTTTTGCTCTTTCAATTTCACCGGAAACAACAAAATATGTTAACGCAAAGTCTACCGTTAACAGTACAGGTGACTCGGCATCAGGATTGGCAAACTCATAGACTTTAGGTTCAACCCGCATTGGTTTCTGCGGATCGGTGTAAATATTTTGTCTAAGCGCAAATAAAGGTAAAGCATTGGCATATTCAATATCTTCAAGCACAATAATGGAACCATATTTAAGAATGAATGTTGCGGCAAGGGCAGTTTGCATGTAGGCATCGCCTTTTGCCAGCTCATTGACGAAGACTATTGAAGGATAGCCAAAAGTTCTGTCCTTACCTTCCAGGGCCGTTCTTCTGACTTCAATAGTTTTTTCAAAAGTCTTGGCGATATTTTCGCCTGTTGTATTTAAGACTAACTCTTTATAGTCTAAACCTTGTGCTTTTTCTGTCAGTGCATACAGATCTTCAATACCTGCGGCGCTTAAACCTAAAACGATACCGTTGTCTTTAGCCAGTTTGACCATATCTTCCAAATTGTCGGCATTAGCTCCGACCAAAACAGGCTTTGTCTCTTTTACCAGAGCCACGGCATCTGCAGCTACTGCAGCATCATCGCACACTAAAACGAAAGTTTTATTTAAATCTTTTAACTGTTTAACAATCTCCAGGTAACGGTCTTTGTTGTCGGTGTATTTAACAGCAACCAGTTCCGCATGCATCTGCTCGCCGATGCGTTCATAATCAACTTTTTTAATATTATCAGCTTTACGTGCCAGTTCATCATCAGCCATCTGATCATCAAACTGTACGGCAAATAAAGGTCTGTTGACAAAAGTTTTTTCGTGTCTGAAAAGAACGGTTTCTCCGCCCAGCGCTTTTTCATTGTCACCGGCGCCGATTTTAATTGTTTTCATTGGCGGTGCAGTTGCTTCTGATAATTTTGCTTTTGCTTCATCGGAAATATAAGGACATTTTTCTATTTCAACAGCACCGGATGCAACTTTCATGGCAAAAGCCATACAAGTGGGAAAACCACATTCTTTACAATTCTTCCGTGGAGTCAATTTGAAAATATCTAAACCTGTTAAACCCATCTGCTCTCGGCCTCCTTTAGTGTGGTTGCGCTGTTATTGTAACAAGCCTTCAATAAAGTTTTTAACGGTTTGTAACGACTTCGGATGCCTTACGATCACGGCATCGGCACCTGAAACCAGGCAGGCTGCGGCAGTCGCAACCTCCAAGTGAATACCTCTTTCTTCGGCATTACCCCACTCCGGCTCGTCAGTTTCAGAAGCAACTGCTTCTTTGACGCCCCAGGTATCAAAAGCTACAGGGGTAATGATGGGCATTTGCAGTGTAGTATCATTTTGCCCCAAAGCTGCCAGGATTACCCTGTCCATGGTGGAGGATAAATATTCAAAACCGTAACCGGCAGCAGCCGAGCCAAGATGCATAACTATATCTTCTTCTTTAACCCCTAATTGGGTCATGAGAATGTTTAGCTGCTTGGCCAAGTTTATATCAACGGAGGATTCTGCAGCAACTTTTTGTTGATAAGCCAAGGCACCGGCGGCCCCGACTGTTTTATAGTTCTCTTCTTTTGCGGCCAGAATCAGGATATTTTTCCCTTGTAATGCTTCCGCCACTGCAGCAAACAACTCTCCGTCTTTTTCATCGTTTTTACTTCCGGCAACAACCAGCGGAGTGGTAATTGCATCTGCCACCTGCTTGGCAACCTCAACGCATTCTTCTACACTTTTGTTGGCGCCGTCCGGGGAAGCCCCGACAAAATGCAGGCAAATAAAATCGGGAGCATAATTATCTTCAACATATTTTGCCCATTTAGCGGCATCGCCTATAACATCGCTATAGAGGTCCTTTAAAGCATCGTTCCAATCCTCCGGAACGATATCTGTAATTTCAAGACCTACCTTGGGCGGGTTCCCCACTTCGCCGTCAAAATGATGTAAAGGTAGTACGTTTCGGCCACCGATGGTTATAGCCTTGTCACCGGTTCCCAGTGTAACTTCATTAATTTTTCCACTGTACTTTTTGGCAACTTTAGTATAAGCCACAGTTTAAACCTCCCTTTAAATAAGCTGTAATTTGGCAAGAATATCTTTTATGGCTTTTTTCGCAGGGCTATCATCAGGCATGTTGACCAAAGGTTCACCGTTGGCATCAAACTCGGAAATAGTCGGATCCAGCGGCACTACCCCCAACAAATCCAGCCCCTGCTTTTCTATTTCTTCCTTTATAGGTTCAGTCAGTTCTCCGTTTGGGGCTTTGTTGACAATCAGACCGACTTCATTTAGCTCAATTTTCAGTTCATCAGCCAACTGTCTGATGCGGCCAACAGCTTGGATGCTTCTGCGCGAATAATCACTGACAAGAAGCAGCAAATCAATTTTGCCCACTGTTCCCCGGCTGATATGCTCCATCCCTGCCTCATTATCGATGACGACATGATTATAATTGGAGGATAGTTTATCAATTTGTCTTTTTAAGACACCGTTAACATAGCAGTAACAGCCTTCTCCCTGTGTTCTGCCCATCACCAACATATCATAACCATTGCCTTCACTAACTGCCTGGTTCAGCCGGTACTCAAGATAATCCATTTTGGTCATACCGCCGGGAATAGGCTCACCTGTACGCTCCGCCCAGTTAACTTCCTCGCGGATATTACCAATGGTCTCTTCAATTTCTATACCCAGGACTTCATTAAGGTTGGAATTGGCATCTGCATCAACGGCAAGGATTGGTCCTTTTCCTGCTTCAACCAAATAATTTATGATTAAACCGGTAATACTAGTTTTTCCAGTTCCACCTTTTCCAGCCGCCGCTATTGTTTTGTACATATTATCTGGCCTCCTAAAGATTAAAATAATAAAATTGGGCTTACCCCGTAATTTTATCATGGATTACGGGGTAAGCAAAACTCAGATGGAACCGGAGGGATACTACATGATCGGATCTAATTTTAATGCCGGATGCCCTTTTTCTTCGAGGAATTTCAGCAAGCCTTCCGATTCCGTGGCAATAGTCTCGTCGCAAATCATGTCTGTGAAGTTATCAATACCGTACAATTCTTTTGCTGTAGCATCTAGACGTTCTCTTACATCGTCTTTTAGTTCTTTGGGCATCCAGACAATTCTTGCCAGTCCGCCTTCGGCGCTCATGAACTTTTTCGAGCCGATAAAGTGTCTACCGTGACCCATAAATCCGGGAGTCTGTACACCACCGCCGGTCATGGAGGCTAATTCGCCGAAAGTCATGCCGACAGGTGTAATATCGCCGTATTCTCTGTTGACAATGATAACCCCGTTAGCTTCCGGAACGATTCCGCAGATACATTCAAAGCAACCGCAGGAAGTCATCGGATCTTCAAAAATACTGTAGAGGGATACTCTGGAAACGGCGCCTTGTGAAGCTTTCTCTACAGCTTCGTTAACAGCCGCCCAGATACCTTTGACTTCGTCTTCCACGCCATCTTTAGGCACAGGCTGGCAGGCACCGGTAGGATCCAATTCCTTGGTGGCTTTAGCATCCAGCCAGCTAACGGCACCGCAAAGACCCAGTCTTTCCGGGGTCACGATACAGACGTGAGCGGGAGCAAAAGATTGACATAAGGTGCAAGTATAGAAGGTATCAACGTTTTCGTCGACCAGGGATGCCAATCTTTCGTCACGGGCTGCATACTTGGGTAAAGCAAGTTCTTTTTCCAGTTTTTCTACCATTTCTGCATCTGTATAGATAGTAACCTGGCACTTATCTACAACTTTGTCAAACTCATCTCTCATTTGGGCGTAAATTACTTCGCCTAAATGTTTTAGCCGTAAGCCTCTCTCATAAGATTCTTTACCGATACGAATCCAGGCAATATTCCTTTGTCCAATATGCATTACGCCTTCTGTGTAGTTCATGAAGTAGTGAAGTCTTCTTTCCAGAACAGGCTCGAAGTCTTCTTGCATATTTTTACCGGCAACGTCAACCACAATGGCCAGCGGTAAGCGGTAAGGAACTGTGTCAGCAGTATCGATATCGGGACCGATAACTTCAATCTTATGATCTTCAACTTCGGCTGCATCTTTCATTTGTACCAGCTCGAAGCACTTGGTTCTTGTGCCGCCGAATTCTGCAAACATATCTGCTTTACGGATTCTTTCACCTTCAAATGATGAAGCAACACCGACAGGTACGTCAATCTTGGTAATTTTAATCTTAATGTTTCTGGCTTCTAATGATGTCTCAACTACTTTATCGTTGTCAGGTTGGTGAAGTAGTAAGGTGGGTACTTCGTTAATGTAAGTCTCTGTAACTGCCGGGAAGCCCAATTCGATAGCCGCAGCACCGGCTGCAATAATCTTATCATCCCAGTCGCCAAATACATTAACAAAAGCTTTAACTCTGTCTTTTGTATACTGTTTATGTGCTGCAAAATCACCGGGCTCAACGGCACCGAAAATGAGGCTGGCCCTAATGGCGACAGAAACAACGTGAATAACAGATTCAATCTCGTATCCAACCGGAACTACCCTTAAATCAATGCCCATTTTGACACCTTGTTCAACGGCTTGATCAATGATCTTGCCCACAAGGAAAGTCAAAATACCTTTTTCCTGATAATCTCTAATAATCTTTCCGGCAGTTTCGCTGTCCTTGCACTGGCCAATCAAGACAGCCACCCCGGGGATATCCTGGGTTACAAGGGGCACACCGAAAGCTCTGATTTCTGCGTCGGAAAGATGGCCGTGCAGGGGCTCTTGATAAGGCTTATCTTCCAGTGTATATTTAACTGCCTCAATAATTTCGGCAAGCATTGCCGATGCTGTACCGGAATCCAAAGCATCCTGCAGCAGTCTGCCTTCATGGATAAAACCTTTGGCTAAATCTAAAGCTTTTTCCAAATCACCGACAGTTGTGATTTTCTCTCCCGTAATGGCATAAATGACCGGTAATGCATAAGCCGTGTCGGGGAATCTAACGTCGGCTTCTTTACCTTTTTCAGCAATGGCTTTTTGTACCATTTCCTCTGCCAGTTTCAGGTACTGGTCTTTCCCCGAATAAATGATCTTAAACAGATTCATTCTGCTGATCCTCCCTTACTCTTCCGCTATTTTATACGGCTGATTAACTTTTCCACAATTTGATTGATACTGTCTTTTAAGACTGGGCTGGCTTCGTATGCGGATGTGTTCTCCCGGTCCGACAGGCTGATTTGCTTGTCGTAGTAGATAAAGCCAAGCAGATTTTCCGTCCCAACTTGTTTTTCCACATAAGCTTCATCATCAGCGTCAGTGATCTTGTTAGCAATAACCATGACCTTATTTACACCCAAATCGGAAGCCAGCTTTTTTACTCTTGCAAAGGTTTGGATGCTTCTTTCTCCAGGCTCTACTACTGTGATAAAGGCGTCTACTGCGCTGGCGGTGCCACGTCCAAGGTGTTCAATCCCGGCCTCCATATCCATAATTACGACATCTTTTTCCCGTAGAATTAAATGAGAGGTTAGTCTTCTTAAAAGCACGTGTTCAGCACAAACACAACCGGAATCTCCCGCATCAACACTACCCATGACCAGGACTTTGATGCCATTAAAATCACGGGCATATTTTTCCGGGATATCGTCCACTTTGGGGTTCAGTTTAAAAGTACCGCCAAATGTCCCCGGTTTTGCTCCTGTTCTTTCTTCCACCAAATCTTTTGCTTCTGAAATTGGTGTAATGGTTGAGGCTGTTTTTGCATCCATACCAAGCGCCAAAGCCAGATTTTCATCGGGATCAGCATCAACGGCCAGAACACGATATCCTCTTTCCGCAAAACTCTTGCACAGCGCAGCAGATATGGTGGACTTACCCACGCCGCCTTTCCCAGTAATAGCGATTTTCATCCTTTTTCACCCAAATTCCTAATTTAGATTCCTAATTTAGCTCTCTTTTCTTCAATGCGATCTATAATCTTCTCTACGCAAGCGTTCGGATCTTCTTCGAAGAAGAACTTTGCGCCGACTTTATCTTCAATGGTATTGGTTAACATATCGGTAAATCTCTCTGAACCGGTAACCTGCGGAGTTACACCGAGGAAAGTATCAATACCGGAGGTAACAACATAAGTTCCAATGGCAACAGCTTTTTCACTCATCCACTCAGGTGCAACGCCTACTACAGGCAGGTCACTGTTGTCAAGGCCTTTCAGTTTAGCCACTCTGCTGACCAGGTCGAGAATCCTACTGATATCCACACAGGAACCCATGTGTAATACCGGCGGGATACCGACTCTTTCACAAACTTCTTTCAGTCCACGGCCACACAATTCTTTGGCTTCCATGGTCAGAAGTCCGGCTTTGGCAGCCGCCTGAGCGGCACAACCGGTTACGACAACGATAATGTCGTTTTTAATCAGTTCTTTAATGATAGTAATATGGCTCTTATCGTGTTTAACTTTGGGGTTGTTACAACCAACAACGCCGGCGGCGCCGCGGATTACACCGGCCCAGATAACGTCTGCTAAAGGCTTAACGGTATTGAACTCGTCAACATGACTGTTAACAACTTTGTCTAAATGCTGGATAATTGTTTCGACACTGTAACCGACAACAGCTTTGTTTTTCTCTTGGGGAATATATACTTTGGAACGATCTCTGTTTTTGTAGTTTTCGATAGCTTCTTTGACGATTTTTTTCGTGGTTTCCAGTGCATGCTCTTCATTAAATTCAATATAAATACTGCCATCAATTTTTGCTTTAGGAGATGTGCTGATAAACTTAGTATGATAACAGTCAGCCAGCTTTGCCAAAGCAGGGAAAATACACTGAACGTCAACGATGACAGCTTCAATGGCCCCTGTAATTACAGCCAGTTCCTGCTGATAGAAGTTACCGGCAATTCTTACACCATGCCTCATGGTAACTTCGTTACCTGTACAGCACATACCTACCAGGTTAATACCTTCTGCACCGGCGTCTTTTGCCATTTGGATCAGTTCGGGATCTTCTGCTGCCAGTACTACCATTTCGGAAAAACTGGGATCGTGTCCATGCAGAAGAATGTTGACCATATTTTCTTCAATAACACCTAAATTGGCTTCTGTACCTCTGGCTGTAGGTGTACCGTATAAAATGTCACTGAGTTCGGTACCAATCATAGATCCGCCCCAACCGTCGGCCAAGGAAGCTCTCATGGTCATTTCCAGAATGCTTTCCGGATCACTGGCGCACCCAATATGAGTTGAGTGCATAATGGTAGCAATTTCTTTGTCAATAGCCCTAGCCTCAAGACCCAATTCTTTCCAGATTTCTTTTCTGGGCTCAGGAGCTCTTTCGAGAAATCTTAAGGTACCAAAGGGCTTTCCAAATTCCATTAAAGCAATTTCAGCTACTTCACGGGCAATATCGTACGTATCTCTGCCGTCGGTCTCTACTCCCCACTCAGCAGCCAAATTCATCAGCTTGCCCACATCTTTGACTTTATAGTTTCCATCTTCACTCGCCATATACAGCACATGGGCGATATCTCTGCCGTGGTCAGAGTGAGCTGCTGCTCCACCGGCAACAGTCCGGGCAAAGTTCCTGGCCACAATCGTGTCAGCTGTTGCCCCACACAAACCTCTTTGTGCGCCTTTACCGGCAACAGGGCTTATGCGACAAGGTCCCATTGAGCAATGTCTGCAACAGACACCTTTTTCGCCGAAGCCGCAAGGTGCCTTCATGGCAACCTTTCTGTCCCACATCGTTTCGGCGCCATCCCTCTCCGCCTTCTCAATTAGACGATCACTGATGACATCAAATTCTAAGACTTCATGACTCATTTTTTTACCTCCCCGAAAGACGGCTTTATGCATACCTGTATATACAGATATGTACTTTTCTACCTGTAGTTTACCCGCTTGTGAAATTTTTGTCAAGCATAAAAAATCAAATAATGTAGAGAAAGCATATTTTCTTATTGATCTTAATTATAGGAAAACATATACTTATAGTAGAGAGTAGATTGAAAGGAGGTCGATTTTATGAGACAAATCAGCTTTCCTTATCCGTTTCTGGTCATGCAAAAATGCAAATGTCGGCAACAAATTCCCATAAAAAGAATTTTTCTTAACAATTGTTTAGATGGCATAAAAATTTCCTGGAAAGTAACCTGCACTTGTTGCGGTAATGAGATGCACAAAACATATGAAATTAACGGTAAAAACGATCTGGACCTATCGCATGAAATTAATGCTTATGAAATTATACCATCAATCAAAGACGAAATTATTATATCAAAACTTGAAACGTTTAAGGCCAAATTAAAAAACGGTACAGTCGACTTTTTCGGTAACTACAGCCGCCTCAGACTTTTTGACAATGTCATTGAAGACGGCATCATATCGCTTGAATTTTTGGAAATTTCGAAACCTTACGTCTTTTTAATGGAGCAATAATTACTAATACGGGAAAAGAAAATAAACGGGGAAAGGAAAAAGCTTGCCACTTTACATCTTTTTTGCAAGGGCAAGCTTTTTGATTTGCTTTAATTCGGAATAAAGATACTTTATTCTTTGGTAATAAAGATTTCACTCTTATTAAAATCAATCTTGGCTATTTTCCCGGTATAAACTTCTTCTTCACCAAAAAGGGTGGTGCATTTCACCCGGTTGCCGTCAGTAACTAAACCGGTTACATTCTCCAGTAAAGGGGCAGTATCATTATCAACATATAATTTACCTAAACACATTCTTTTTCTCCTCCTTTACTCTGATAACAATTCAGATGCTTTTTCCAATGAAATATTGGAAACACGAAGCACTTCTGCACTTTTTAACAGTAAATCATGAACTTCTTTATGCCCGAATTCTTTCGCCGTTTGGGCCAACTCCGTGATTTCTTTTGCATGATCCTCGTTATGATCTTTAAGATGGTTAATTAATACTTTTAGTTTTTCCAGTTTTTCAACCATGACTGTCCTCCTAAATTTTGTTTGTTTTTTGTTAAGGTATTTCTGTCTGCCGGGCATCTGGGGCAGACAAAGTTAATAGCTTTCTTTAAAATGATACATGCCTAAATCCGGCGGGATTGTTCCTTTGTGCACAAAATACTCAATGGCAATATCAACAACTACGGCTAAATCCTCGGCGTTAAAATAATCTTCAGTGTTTGCATCCATTAAAATGGTGGCACCGGCAGGAAACTCGTCATCACCACGGTAAAGTATAAACTGAAAATAAACATGAGGTAAAAATTCAAAGGTGAAAGATAAATCCCCTCTGGACATGGGCAGGCGCTCCAGTTTGTCCGGAAAATCAAAAAGAGTGGGATCATGATCATAGAGCTGTGCCAAACGCTTAATTGTCCTTTTATAAAAATTTGGGTAGTAGACCTGCCCGTCTTGTATTTCTTTATAAGAAATGAACCGAAATGTCGGTTTGGTGCCTTTTCCGTTTACGATATATCTTAAGATAACTGTTTTCAAGAGATAGGAAGTAACTTCACTACCGTCTTCCTTAAATACTTTGCCGCTGGGATAATAGACATCATAGTTTTCACTCATTAATTTTACCGTAATCACATTCCGGCTCTCATCATAGGTAAGTCCTTTGCCTTTGCAGAGCTCCTGCAGACTCTGTTCCTGAAATTTCTCCAGAATATACAAATAAGGTACTTTTTCCTGGTGTTCGCGCAAATTCTCACATCCGTTTACTTCTGTTTTGTAGCTTATTCTGCTGTATCATCCGCTTTTTTTAACAGGATTTGATGATCCACTAAAGCCATTTCCACAATTCTTGCTTTGATAGTTTTCCGTTCCCCAAAAATATTCTCCATGAACAATTCATCTTTACCAGGTATAACTTTGTCCACCGCTTCCATAACAAGTGTTTTTTCACCGTCTTCTTGAAGCATGTAAACATTGGCTTCACACATAGCAAACTTTCCTTTCCTTGTAGTATTTTATCCTCATTCAGTTTGGATCTTGTCAAGTCTTTTGCAACCGCTTAAATTTCCGATGATGCTGATGGCATCGTCTATATAATGGGGAAGTGGTTTATTAACCACCCCCGCCAGTGTGATCTTACACTTATTGAGAGGAATTAAAACTTTTTCAGCCTTGCTCTTACCAATCGCTGACACCATTTTTTCAGTCAGCTCACCCATGAGACCGTTGACAACTAAAATGGCCACACTGCCGATAATAATGTCTGCATCTTCCACATTGACGACAATGGCATTTTCACCTGTAGCACCTTCATTGGCTCCCGCCTTCAACATAGCCGCCGTAGCCAATGCATTCGTTCCCAGAGCAACAATATGAATGTCCTCGCCAAAAGCTACTCTGATTTTATCTATGATTGCACGGCCGATACCGCCTCCGTGGCCGTCAACAACTGCAATTTTCATGTTCCTGCTCCCCTACATTGAATTTAGCTGTCTTTTAGGATTGACAGCTGTTGGATCTTTTTTCTTTATTATAGCAAATTATCAATAAAGGTGCTTCCGTT
Source organism: Bacillota bacterium (assembly GCA_012523945.1). Lineage (GTDB taxonomy): Bacteria > Bacillota > Dethiobacteria > Dethiobacterales > Dethiobacteraceae > JAAYSO01. The sequence continues at coordinate 2,921 of JAAYSO010000122.1, read as the reverse complement.
TTTTCCGCTGCTGCGAGACGGTATTCTTCCTGCAAATAAAAACAGACCCATTGGTACTAATATCTTTGCGGCTTTTTTTGCCGCCATTTAACCCTTCATGAGTCTGTCTGTTTTCTATAAAAATATACACTTTTATCTGTTTTGCCTTCATGGCCTTTTTTCCACCTTATTTATATCATTAATTTTGCGGGATTGTCAACTTAAATTTATACACTTACCTTTTGACCGGTTCTTGCAGCTTTTGGTATAATGCAAGAAATGGGAAAGAAAACAAAACAAGCTTGATATAATTTCCCCTTCGAGGATAAAACCGAAATCAATCAGGAAGCGGAGGCAGCAAAAAATGAGTGAAAGAAGCCCATATAATATGGCCAAAACTTTGGAAATTGCGCAAAAAACCTTTGCCAAATGTGACCCAAACCTTGTAGCCCAATTAAGCAAGTGCCCCTATGCTGAAAAAACAAACAAATTTACCGTGTCGTATCTTGGACAAACTTACTATGTTTCCTTCCCGGAGGGAATAGTGACAAATTCGGATTACCAAGGAGCAGATTATATAACCGCAATATTACTTTTACATTATTTAAGCGGAGCCAGCGGTGTTGAAAGCAGTGATACCTGGATTTCTTTTAAAGAATTACAAAGCGGTTCCATCTATGTCGGTCCCTTCCACAAGCGGGCAATTAACCCGCTGGTAAAAGGTTTTGGCACCGATCCGGCTGCTTTTTGCCAAGCAGCAAAGCACCTGGGCGGCATTGCCACCACTTTCGGGGATTATTCTTATGTAATTCCGGTACTGCCCCGCATTCCCCTAGTGCTGGTACTGTGGCAGGGTGACGATGAATTTCCGGCAACGGGCAATATTCTTTTTGATCAACACGCCAATACTTATTTACACACAGAAGATTATGCACATTTGGCCAGCCAGACGGTTTATACCATGTTAAGGTTAAAACACAGTCTTTCTGCAGATAAATAAACACATGGTTATTATTAGCACCTGAAAGCCGGCTTCTAGCGCCGGTAATTCTTACTGTACCAAGCAGCCAGTTTAATGGCTTCAATCATGCTACCGGCACCGGCACAGCCTTTACCGGCAAGATCAAAAGCTGTACCGTGATCCGGTGATGTGCGTAGAAAAGGCAAGCCTAATGTCAGGGAAACAGTTTTATCAAAATCAACCATTTTTGTAGCTATATGTCCCTGGTCATGATAGAGGGATAAAACGGCGGCAAAACGACCCTGCAATGCTTGTTGAAAAACGGAATCAGCCGGCAGGGGCCCTGCCACTTTAAACCCTTTTGCCTGGAGAAATTTAACGGCAGGCTCTATTTCTTCCCGCTCTTCCGTTCCTAAAAGGCCTCCCTCGCCGCAGTGCGGATTGAGCCCGGCCACGGCAATGGTACCGCCGGGCAAACCGAGCATCCGCAGGGCCCGGTTACATCTTTCAAGATAAGTAATAATCCTGTCTCTTTTCACCAACTTAATTGCCTCTTTTAGGGACAGGTGCCTTGACAAAAAGAAAACTCTTAAGTCTTGTACCTGAAACATTGTCAGCGGCTCAGCAGTACCGGTCAAAGCCGCCAGCATTTCCGTATGGCCAATAAAATCAATGCCGGCGGCATGGATTGCTGCTTTATTGATGGGGGCGGTGGCAATGGCGTTAAGTTGTCCGTCCTTTGCCAAAGCAACCGCCTTCACGATATAATCATAAGCCGCTTTCCCGGATGCAGCCTGCACCCGGCCGAACTGATGCAGGTTAAGATCAACATTGTTAAGGTCAATAATATTTATTACCTCCGGTGTATAGACACCCTCGACAGGTGAGAAAATTTTTTTAATAGCTAATTCAATTTTTAGTAAATCCCTTTGATAGGCAAGCATATGCGCACTGCCGATGACAACCGGATTGGCAAAATGATAAATCTCTGCCGTCTGAATTGCTTTTAAAACAATTTCCGGACCGATGCCGGAGGGATCCCCCATAGTTATACCGATGTAAGGTTTCTTCATCTTACCAGCTCCCCTATTTATTTTTTAAAAACAGGTTACACCTGAAGATTCCGGCTTAAAATTTACCCCAATCTGAAAGTTATCCAGGAGGAATTTTAATGATTAAATTGGATTTTATCAAAGAACACCGGGATTTGTACAGTGCATCTGCTCTGCGACCTTCTCTGGTGCAGGTTCCGGCGCTAAATTTCCTGATGGTTTTAGGGCAAGGTCACCCTGACACCTCGCCTAGATATAAAGAAGCAATAGAAGCTTTGTACAGCCTTTCATATACACTTAAGTTTATGATTAAAAAAGGACCGCTGCAAATTGATTATAAAGTAATGCCCCTGGAAGGTTTATGGTGGATTGAGGGCGAAAAAGAATTTTCCCTGGAAAAAAAAGAAGATTGGCGCTGGATTGCCATGATTATGCAACCGACATTAGTTACTCCGGAATTGTTAGAGGAGGCTAAAGCGGAAGTTGCCAAAAAACGTACATTTACCTTACTGGATGACATCGGTCTAGCCCAGTATGAAGAAGGTCTTTCTGCCCAAATCCTCCATAAAGGACCTTACAAGGAGGAAGCTGCCACCATCGCCAAACTAAACCAATTTATTGCCGAACAAGCTTATGAACCGGCCGGTAAACACCATGAAATCTACCTCAATGATCCCCGGAGAACACAGCCACAGAATTTAAAAACCATAATTCGTCTGCCGGTGAAAAAGCATAACGAATAAATCTAAACAATAATAATATTATAAGCAATTTTCGCTTGACTTGTTTTAAAAGGCTCGAAATGAGCCTTTTTTAAATATTGCGACTATTTCCCTCCGGCAGGAATTCTTATAAAAAAACAGAAGTTACTAACCAGTAGCACGATTTTTTATTATGTGTTACGCGGTGATTTTTGCCTTAACGGGAGG
>JAAYSO010000121.1 GCA_012523945.1 Bacillota bacterium | reverse complement strand
GGTATGTTTAAAGCAAAGTTCCATATTGGTGCTAACCAAGGGCAAAATGTTGACCTGGAAATTAACTCAATGTCAGCAGCTGCTCTAGAGGTTGCTGGTGATATCACCTATGTAGTTGATTCCGCAGAAATCTCTGCAATATATACCGAGGTTAATAACGATAGCGTAGGTGAAGGCCAAGAGGCAAAAGCCACTATTAAATCTGGCACCTATACCGTTGGTGGCACTGAAGATGCTTATACATTATTGGATTCTAACGGTGTTGTAGTCGCAACCAGTACAGACGGAATTACCTTTACAGGAACCGAAGGAAATGATGGTACAGCAGATAAAATCGAATTTGGTTCTGCATTAAAAATTGGTACTGAAGTGGTCATTGATATTTCCGAAACAACTGCTACTGCTACTATTAGTCATGACGGAATTACAGTTGCCAACAATGGTCTAGATACCGGTGTTTATACTGTAACAGCTGAAGGAATTGTTAATTCTAAAGACGAGATTGTTGCTACCTATGATTCAGGTAAAGATGGTTATGTTAATACAGAAGGAGATGTTGTTCTGGCTGGTGACGAACTTGCAGCAAATACTGAGTTAAAAGTTGGCGGCATTAACGTGTCGAGTCAGGACAAGGCTGATATTGCTATAACCACCATCAACGATGCTATCGAATCAGTATCCGCCGAGCGCTCCAAACTGGGTGCCATGCAGAACCGTTTAGAACACACCATTAAGAATTTAGATACATCTGCCGAGAACCTGCAGGCTGCCGAGTCCCGCATCAGAGACGTGGATATGGCCAAAGAAATGATGGAGTTCACCAAGCAAAACATTCTGCAGCAGGCTGCGCAAGCAATGCTGGCCCATGCCAACCAGGCTCCGCAAGGCGTACTGCAACTGCTACGGTAAGGACAAAAATATGGTCAGGGGAAATCCCCTGGCCTTATTTTTTGCTCTTATTGCCCGCAGGAGATCATCCTTTCTGACAGTGAATTTGGTAAATATTAAAAAATAGTAAGGCGTGTGCCTTACTATTTTTTTCGGGTATTGAGTTTTAGTTTTCTTTGCTGCCGTTTTGTAAAACGGAGACGTTGGTGTAGCCGTGTTCCGACAGAGTTTGTGTGATCTGATCAACCTTTTCTGCCGTTAAGCGGATGACAACCAGGGCCTTTTGCGGTTCCTCCCAAAAGACTGCCACCCGTGAGATATTGGCGCCGCAATCGCTTAAAATTTGTGTGATGTGGGCCAGGGTGCCCGGTTTATCCACAATGGAGATGGTGAGGCGGATGCCTTCGTCCCTGACGCCCAGGATGTCTATAAAGGCGTCGAAAATATTGGTTTCGGTGATAATGCCTACTAATTTGCCGTTTTCACAGACGGGCAGGCCGCCAATTTTATGCTGGCGCATTAACAGGGCGGCATCTTCTAACAGTGCATCCGGCTCCACGGTAATGACTTTTTGTTTTTTCGGCAGCACATCGGCTACTTTCATTTTGGCCAAAAGATAATTGATTTCAAAGACACTTAAACTGGTGGCGGGGGAGGGGGATATTTCAATTAAATCCCGCTCGGTGACAATGCCTACCAGTTTATCTTTGTCCATGACAGGTAAGCGGCGGATGCTTTTTTCCCGCATAATTTCCAAAGCTTCCGCAACTGTAGTCTGGCGGGTAATGGTAATAGGGTTTGGCGTCATGCGTGAACGTACATACATTCCTTTAACCTCCCTTGGTCTTACCCTCCCAGGTAAGCTTTTTTCACTTGTTCGCTTTCTGCCAGCTCCTTGGCGGCGCCGGAAGCGACAATGCGTCCTGTTTCTAAAATATATGCTCTGTCGGCGATAGATAAAGCCATATGGGCGTTTTGTTCCACTAAGAGGATAGTGGTGCCGGCTTTATTGATTTCCTGGATAATGGTGAAGATTTCCTGTACTAAAATGGGCGCCAGTCCCATGGAGGGCTCGTCCAAAAGTAAAAGTGTGGGCTGGGACATTAAAGCTCTGCCCATGGCCAGCATCTGCTGTTCGCCGCCGCTTAAAGTGCCGGCCCGCTGGTTTACTCTTTCCCGCAGGCGGGGGAAGCTGGCATAAACTTTTTCCAGGGTGGCTTTAATGCCTTCTTTATCTTTGCGTAAATATGCTCCCATCTCCAGGTTTTCCGCAACTGTCAGGTTGGCGAAAACCCGGCGGCCCTCCGGTACCTGGGATATCCCTAATTTGACAATGTCCTGGGCCGGTTTGTGGGTAAGATCCTGGTCTTTAAAAATAATGCTGCCGTTTTTGGGCCGGATGAGGCCGGAGATGGTTTGTAAAGTTGTGGTTTTGCCGGCGCCGTTGGCACCGATGAGGGTGACAATTTCGCCTTCATTTAATTCTAAAGAAATACCTTTTAAAGCGTGGATGGCGCCGTAGTAAACATCAAGATTTTCTACTCTTAACACTTTAAGCCTCCTCTCCCAGGTAGGCTTCAATTACCCGTTTATTGTTTTTAATTTCTGCCGGTGTGCCCTGGGCGATGACTTTGCCGTAGTCTAAAACATAGATGCGTTCGCAAATGCCCATGACCAGGGACATATCGTGTTCAATTAAAAGAATGGTCAGATTGAAAAGTTTCCGGACCTTTTGGATTAATTCCATTAAATCCTGGGTTTCCTGCGGGTTCATACCGGCCGCCGGTTCGTCCAGTAACAGGATTTTGGGCTTGGCGGCAATGGCGCGGACAATTTCCAGGCGGCGCTGTTCGCCGTAGGGCAGGTTTCTGGCCAGTTCGTCCTTTTTCTCGTCCAAGTTAAAGAGCTCTAAAAGGCGCAGTGCTTCCTTGGTCATTTTTTCTTCGCCGGCATAAAAGCCTTTAAGGCGGAAAAGGGCGTTAAAAAGCGAATAGCTGCTGTGCCAGTGTAAAGCTATTTTCACGTTTTCCAGCACCGATAAAGAATCAAAAAGGCGGATATTCTGAAAAGTCCTGGCCAGGCCTTTGGCTGTAATCTGGAAAGGTTTGTGGCCCACAAGACTTTGATTTTCAAAAACAAT
>JAAYSO010000120.1 GCA_012523945.1 Bacillota bacterium | reverse complement strand
CCGGTCTGCCGGTTTGTGCAGGAGCTGAAAAACAGTCTCGTTTAAGGCAAGGTGGTGGCGGTGATGGCCACGCCGGCGATAAATAAAAGCACAGCGGCTGCAACGGCAGCCAGAATATCTGTTTTTTTGCCGGCTTTAGTTTCCCTTGTTGCTTTGCTTTTTAATAACCTGTTGCCTGCCACCAGCAAAAAGGGTGCTACAGCCGTAATGATTAAGAAAGCACCGATAAAGACTAAAGGCACGGCCACATCTGTCGCTACCGGCGGCTCAGCCTGATAAGAGGCGAAAGTGCTGACGGCATTATTGACAAAATGAAAAAGTGCCGGCAGTACTAAATTATTTGTTTCCACCATAATTAAAGTCATGACCGCGCCTAAAATCGCCGTACCTAAAAAGCGATAGGGATCAAGGTGAAATAAGCCAAAAATAAAACCCATGACCACAACAAGCACCCATTTTTTCTGTGGGCCAAAAGTGTACTGGATTAAACCCCTGTGCAGTGCTTCTTCACACACTGCCGGCATCACGGCTGCGATGAAAAGCGTAACAGGAAAAGGTGTACTTTGAAACAGTTCCAGGATGCTGCGGCTGATTTCCGGTAAGCCTTGTGGGAAAAAATAAATAATAATGAGAGAAATTGTAGTTACAACAAGATAGGAACCGAGCCAAAGCATTAAGACCCCAAAAACCTGCCTGGTGCTTGGGATACCAAGGGGAAATACCTGTTTTAAGTCCCATTTATAAAGCAGGGCCGGAATAACGGCCGCCGCTAGGATCATAATTTCCGTGGCCGCCAGTCCCCACATTCCCCAGGCCAGCTGCATCGGTGTAGCCACAAAGAGCAAAAGGATAATGACAAGAAAAAAGACTGCCAGGCCAATCAAAAGTTTTGGTTTAACAATTTCCTTCACAATAGTCTTCCTCCACAGCTTTCTTTATTTATATTCTTTTCATCTAAGCATATTCTTCGCATAATCAACGCAGGCAAAAAGGCAGGAAAAGGAATTGCGGAGACAACCTAGAAATAATATGGAAATCCTGTCTGGAGGTTGAAGCTTATGCCCTTTAATGTTGTACAAAATGATATTACTAAAATGCAGGTGGATGCCATTGTCAATGCCGCCAATACCTCACTGAAAATGGGAGGGGGAGTGTGCGGCGCCATTTTCCGGGCAGCCGGGGCAAAAGAGCTGCAAGCCGAATGCGATGCCATCGGCGGCTGCCCAACAGGAGAAGCAGTAATTACAAAAGGCTATAAACTGCCCGCCAAGTACATTATCCACACACCCGGTCCCGTCTGGCAGGGCGGCAAACAGGGCGAAGAAGAGCTGCTGCGCAGTTGCTACTTTAACTCATTGCAATTGGCAAAAGAGTATAACTGTAAGTCTGTTGCTTTTCCCCTGATTTCCGCCGGCATTTACGGGTACCCTTTGGATGAAGCTATAAAAGTGGCGGCTATGACCATAAACGATTTTTTACGTGACGAGGAAATGGATGTTTACCTGGTTTTATTTGACCGGGATGCAGTGCTTACCGCCAGAAGATTACTTAATACTTAACTGCTAATAACTTCTTGTGTAAATAAGACGTCAATACCCTGTTTTTCCAGTTCAGCAAAAAAAACTTCCGGCTTTAAAATACCGGCCTCCGGTGCAAAAACACCGGTGGCTTGTATTTTGCCCCGGGCCATTTCCCTGATAGCTACGGCCAGCGGTAAACCGGTCAAAATGTCCATGGGGCCGGCGGCACTGTAAGTTAGTTTATAGTGTTTTTCTTCTTTAGTACCGGTCAGGTCAACCCTGATGCCGGAAATATCCGGTCCGGCACCGATTATTTTCCGCAATAGCGGCAGTGTCTTGCCAAAGACGGCCGCCAAAGTATTACGGGCCGGCTTAATTTTACTTAAACCCACTTTGGCCGTTAAAAGGGAAAGTTTATTCAGCAGGTCCTCATTAATGCCGCCTTTAAGTGTTACTTCTTCTAAAGCAGGAAAATAGCGGGGAATGGTAACTGGTTCAGGATGCCCCACATTATAGACGGTAATCTCGCCTATTCCGGGAAAATGGACAGTTTCCCGGCCGGAGCCGGCAGGAACCATTCTACTTTCTCCCTCCGTAAAGGTAGGCACAAGACCTGTGAAAATATGTAGAACGTGCAGGATGACAGCCGTGCCTGAGGAATCATCCGAGTTTCCTGCCCAGGAAATATTGATTTTTTGTACCTGATCTAAAACATCGGCTCCCGCCCGGGCCATAAGGCTGGAAATGCCGGGAGTCCACCCGACACCTGTTAAAACACAAATGTTGGCCTGGCGGGCGTCCTCGTCTAAAGTAAAGACTTGCTCGGCAGCATCATAATCGTCACAGAGACTGAAATAATGAACGCCGGCTGTGATGGCTGCAGAGGCAAGTTTCTTTTCATATTTATAAAAGGGACCGGCAGCCCCGGCTACCAGCTCATGACCTGCAATAACTTTGGGTAAATCAGTTTGCTCCAGATCGCAGGTTATAAAATTTAGTTTGTTTTTATTGACACTAACTTGATTTTTCAGTTCTGTAAACTTGGCAGGATTTCTTGCCGCTACGGTTACCTGGTCGATTTCCTCATAGGAACAGAGTTCCTTCACTACTTTTTGTCCCATACCGCCTGTTCCGCCAAAAATAATTACTTTCATCCTTGTACTATCTCCCATCAGAATTTAATAGTCTCCTTCACATTATATGGCCTGCGGACAAGCGGTGTCAATAAATGTTAATAGGAAGAAAGCACAAGAATGCCACTAAAAATTTGGCTTTTCTACCGGGTAAAAGCCTGTTTGGCAGGATTGTCTTACCGGTAACTCAATGGTAAGATAGTGTTTAGTTACACAGGTTGTAATAATATATACAGCACCGGAGGAAGTGCATGTCAAAAACACTAATTAATGATCTCACTACCGGCAGTGTCCCCAAAAAGTTGTTAACATTTGCTTTTCCCTTTATGCTGGCAACACTGTTACAAACACTTTACAGTATGGTGGATATGATGGTTGTGGGCCGCTATGTGGGCAGTACAGGCCTTAGTGCCGTCAGTATTGCCTCACAGTTTATCTGGCTCACTACAGCGTTATGTATTGGCTTTACAAACGGCGGGCAAATTATTATCTCCCAGCTGGTGGGAGCAGGTCGCCGGGAAGATTTGCAAAAAACCATCGGCACCATTAGTGTCACTGTTTTTCTAGTTTCCGTCTTTGTTACTGTTTTGGGTTTAGTGATAACAAAACCGATTTTGCGGCTTTTGAGCACACCGGAAGAAGCCTTTGCCGAAGCAGTCATTTATCTTGTGATTGTTTTTGTCGGCACTATTTTTACCTTTGGTTACAACTTGGTTTCCTCTATTTTGCGCGGCCTGGGGGATTCCAAGCACCCGCTTATCTTTGTGGCCATTGCCGCCATTACCAACCTGGTTTTAGACCTGCTTTTTATTGCCGTTTGGGGCTGGGGTGTGGCCGGTGCTGCCATTGCCACCGTGGCCGGACAGGCTTTATCTCTAATTTTAGCCGTCCGTTTTCTTTACCAGAACAGGGAAGCTTTTGGCTTTGATTTTAAATTAAGCAGTTTTACCGTCGACAAAGAATATTTTATGAAGCTTTTGCGGCTGGCTCTGCCCT
>JAAYSO010000154.1 GCA_012523945.1 Bacillota bacterium | reverse complement strand
TATGTCCATGCTGAAACATGAGCAGTAATCCTACAAGTCGGTCGTATCAAAACTCGTAGCGCATGATTTCCATCCTGGGAAAATTCTCAATGAAGGTAGATATACTTTCAGTTAGGATGGCTTTATCAGGATGGTGTTCCATGCATATTTTGGCCTGGCCGCGGGTTTTCGCTTCGATAATCTTGAGGATCTCAAGTACCTGCTCTGCATCGAACGATGTCGCGATTTCCCGCATCTGCACATCAACCTCATTTGTGAAATTGACCCAGCCGTCTCTTATCGTGAGCGCGCCGATGACCATCCCATCTCTAGTGTAGTACCCGAGATCATAGAGGCCATTGAAGTTCGGTGCCCATTCGCCGTTTTCCACGGTACCATATTCTTCTCCCCGAAATACCGCAGTGTAAGCATGTCCGCCGCCGTTCTTTTCGTACTTCATACCTACCAAAAAGATTTCCACATCGGGGATCTGCGCTAAGTCGATCACTGCTGCTGACCAGACCGCTGCATCGAGACAGCCGCCTGCCTTAGTCAGGATACTATCATCTATGTTAAGCGAAAGGAACTCGCCAGGGTACCACAGCTCGAGACCTGTTCGTTGCGGTTGTGTTTCCACAAGCTTCATGTACTCTCTGAACACAGGAGTGACAATCCCATCCAATGAGCGGCTATCAATGTTGTCCCTAGCAATAGCAGCTAGCTCCGCGGCTATCGGAGAAACAAGGCTGCTCAGCCAAGCAACATGAGCATTTCTATAGGCGATCAAGCTGGGCCCATGGCGCTGGAAGCCATATTCGGTTGTGTGGCGCGGGTACAGTTCGGTCATGATGTCCCGATAGAAATCCCAGGCTGTCAAATGCATTTTCGCTGCATAAAACAGAGCAAACAGTTCATCAGTTTTTGATACGAATCCCGTGTTGTCCTTAAGCTTCTCAACGATCCGTTTTTCCGTTGGTGTAAGCGTAGGAAATGGATCGTCTCCGGTTAGGGTTTCGACTAGCTTTGCTAAGTGGCGGTTCTTATCGCGATCGTCGCGGTCCATAAGCGGATACCAGACACATTCCTCATTGAAGATTAGAACGACTTTCCCTTCTATGCTCTCTGTTTCTTCTCCATCGTATCGGAGCAGCTTTTCTCGGGACAAGAACCCCCCAGGTAGGTATAGGTATGCCGTTCCGTCTTCGGTTACGATTAAGAAGGAATCGTCATTAGCGCCGTTTTGGAAATAAAGAAACTCCGCCATGGAAAGCGGCGTTGCCTTCCAGTCTGTCGCCTTAAGGGCAGAACCCATGAAGTGAAGCCGGATGTCTACGAAAGGCAGGAAAGCATCTGTGTGGTATATTTCCTTGTATCCCACGACCTTGTGGTCCTCGATGGAAAACGATGACCATCTGAAGTTTTCTCCACCTTCGCGCGCGATCTTGTCATATTCTGCCACCTGGCTGAACAATTCCTGGGTGCGGTTTCGATAGTAGGAACCCATGTTTGGCGCCGTGGTCAAAAGCTCGTTGAACAGGGCATCTGCTTGCAGGTAGATTTCGGGGTGTTTTACAGCAATGGTACGTGATTGGTAAACAGCATATTTCCAAGCGGGATCATCCTCAGCCTGCTCTGCAGCATTGAGCCAAGCAGCTTCATGCAGGGACATAGCTACCTCTGCCCTCGTCTGAGCGCTGGCAGTTGAGGGCCCAGAAATACCAAACAACAGGAGTAAGATGACCGAAACACACAAAAGAAACGTTTTCCTCGTTTCCAACATAATACGCTCCTCTCAGGTGATGCGCTGTGACGACTGTTGGCCCCATCGTCGCGCATTTCCCAAATTCAGCGACAGAGAACCACTTCAC
>JAAYSO010000119.1 GCA_012523945.1 Bacillota bacterium | reverse complement strand
ATATTGATGCCCGTGTAATCAGTATGCCAAGTTGGGAGTTGTTTAAAGCCCAGCCGGCAGCATACAGGCAGCAAGTACTGCCGGATAATGTGAAAAAGAGAATTGCCATAGAAGCCGGCCATTCCTTGGGTTGGCAGCAGTTTACCGGTGATGAAGGTCTGATTATTTCCATCGATCAATTCGGTGCTTCCGCGCCCGGTGAAGTATTGTTGCAAGAATTTGGTTTTACCGCAGAAAATATTGTACAAAAAGCAGTAGAACTATTGGCACGTTCTTGACAGTTAAAAAACCTTATTCTAAAATATCTGTATACCCTGGGGGTGTATAATGGCTAAAGGAGGTTGTTTCGATGCCGACTTATGAATACACCTGCAAAACATGCGGCAAAAATTTTGAAGTATTGATAAAAAGTGCAGAAAAAAGAAATGTCAGTTGCCCGGAATGTGAGGGCAAAGACCTGCAAGAAGTATATGGCTTCAATACAATCAGAAGCAGCAGTATGGGTGATACTGCCTGCAGCTTCAGGGAAGATTCTCCCTGCAGTCCGGGGGCAGACCTGCCCTGCAGCGCTTGTAAAGCTATAAACTAAAATTTATTTGTCAAAACAACCATGCCATGCGTGGTTGTTTTTTTAAAACGGCAAGCATCTTTCTTGTCTGGTGAGGCGGGGAGGATGCTGATATAATATTGATAAGCGACTGGCTTAATAAAGTTAAATGTTTTTCGCAAAGGTAGCTTTATGCCTGGAGACATGTTAAATTATTCACGTACTTAAGCTGGCAGCCGGAGGGAGAATAAAAATGAGTGAAGTTACACAAAAGCAAATACAAGAAAAATCATCGGAACAAATAAACTTAAGAGCATCTCTGCTTTTAATACTTGTTTTGCTGGGTGCCGGTTTGTTGTTTATATATCGCCGTGGCGCTTTTTATCCTTATGTGTTCGGTTTATTCTTTGGCTACATTATGCAACGATCAAGATTTTGTTTTGCCGCCGCTTTTCGTGATATTTTCCTTATTCGCAACACGATGCTTACACGGGCACTGCTTGTGGCTTTATTCCTCACCACTCTTGGATTTTCTGCTTTACATTTTTCCTCGCATCTTGATTTGGCGGTGGCGGGGCGAATATATCCGGTGGGGTTGCACACCGTACTAGGGGGGGTGCTTTTCGGTTTTGGTATGACCGTGGCCGGAGCATGTGTTTCCGGTTCCCTGGTGCGGATGGGGGAAGGTAATGTGATGCAATATGTAACTTTTCTGGGATTGCTGTGCGGATCACTACTGGGAGCATGGCACTTAAATTGGATTGTGCCTCTAACTGTTGCTAAAGCTACCACAGTTTTTTTACCGGAGCAACTGGGTTGGATGCCGGCTTTAGCCATCCAGTTAGGCATTTTAGTACTGCTTTATCTGTGGGCAGTAAGGGCAGAAGGAACAAAACAGATTTTTTTCATCTTTCAAAAAAACTCAGCAGTGATGCCATATGGTCGTGCTGCCGTTTATTTAGCCCTGGGCAATACTTTGTTTTTGTTGTTTTACGGCAGACCTTGGGGTATCACCACCGGTATTACCAATATAGCCGGCTGGGCGGCAAATAAATTTGGAGTTTCTGTGCACAAGTGGCTTTATTTTCAGGAGAACTACCGACTGGCTGATACCGGCGGAGCTTTTCTCTCACAGCCTTTAATCTTTTTGGTTTTAGCAATGCTTTTGGGGTCAATGTTTGCCGGTTTGTACCATCATGAATTTCGCTGGCGTTTTCCCCGTACAAGACGTTATTATTGGGCAGCTTTGGTGGGGGGAATCTGTATGGGATATGGCTCAAGATTGGCCATGGGATGTAATATTGGTGCTTTGCTGTCGGGAATTTCCTCATTATCACTACACGGTTGGGTTTTTGCCATTGCCTTGTTTCCAGGTGCATATTTGGGTGGAAAAGTTTTAATCCGCTATCTTTTAACGGCAAATTGACTTATGTTTTGACCTGCTAAAGATTAATTAGAGCTTTAGTGGTTTTAATAACTTTCCTGTGGTATATTGAGAACAAAAACACGCGCAAATAAAAATGGCTCTTATAGGTTAAGAGCCGATTATATGCACTGGAGGTGGAAAAGGAGAAAATGGACTATAAAATTGATGCCATCGGGGAAATGTGCCCCTTGCCGATAATGCGTGCAGAAATTAAGTTATTGGAGTTAAAGCCATATGATCGCGTAATTTTAAAAACTGATCATAGCTGTTCCTCTGCCAGTGTGATCAATCATTTCCAGACTAAATATGATTATCCTTGCCAGGTGCAGCAAATTGATGAGGGAATCTGGGAAATTATTATTGAAAAAAGATAGTTTTCTAGCAAAAACCACGGTCAGGAGAATGTAAAAGTTCCAAAAAGTTTCGGTGAAGCGGTTTAGCCAGGTCATCCGGATAATATAGAGTAGTAATTTCATGTTGGAAAGTTACTTCTTTAACTTGTATTTGCTTTAAAATTTTATAATGTAGTTCTTTACGCACTGCCATTTTAGGTAGCAGAGTAACACCTTTATCGGAAGTGACGGCGGAGATGATACCGTTGGTGGACTCTAATTCCAGTACAATATTCAAATCATCCAGGGCCATACCTAAATCAGACAGGACCATTTCCATGGTTGTGCGAATACCTGAACCTTTTTCCCTGATGATCAGCGGTAATTCCTTAAAGGCATCAAGTGAAATTTCATCTTGCGGCCATTTTTCACTGTTATGGGCCACTAAAATTAGTTCACTTGTGGTAACGCTTTTAGTTTCAATACCTTCCTGATTCAAAATCCGGTGGTTTTTTTCTGTCAGCGGTCCTTCCACCAGGCCTATATCAATTTCATGATTGATGATTTTTTCAATTACAGTTTCCGTGTTAAAGGTTTTAAGGTTAATATGGTATTCCGGGTATTTTTCCTTGAAATTAAAAATGGTGCAAGGGAGTGCATAATTACCTACGGTACTGGAAGCTCCGAGCTGGAGTATAACCACCTGATTACGGGAACGATCCAGTTCCTTGGTGATTTTTTCACCTAAAAACAGTATTTTTTGGGCATGCTGGTAAACAACTTGCCCGGCATCTGTCAATGTAACTCCCCGATTTGTCCGTTCTAAGAGTTTAGACTGACAAAGGTTTTCAAGATCTTGAATTTTTACGCTTAAAGAGGGTTGTGAAACATAGAGCTTTTTGGCAGCCTTGGAAATACTGCCTGCTTCAACAACTGTGCAAAAGGCTTTCAAACTGTCAAGATCCATATCTCTACCCTCCTTTATATATCTGTCTACTGTTATTTTAATTCATTTAATCTGAACGTTCAAGCAGTCACAAGGTGTGTTGCCGGCAAAAATCATTAACTGGGGACAAAATATTTTAAATTTTTATATCCGGCTGTAGTGATAGGAAACTTGTATAGCTATTGAAGTTGACTATAGCCGGATATATTTATGCCCAAAATAGCGAGTATCAGCGAGGTTAAGCGAGAATAATGCACAAAATTAGCATTTTGACGAGAGAATAAAATTAAGAGTATGATACTGGTAAAAGAAAAAAATCACAAAGTTTTCCGGAGGTGATTATATGTTTTCAAGACTTGGCCTTGGTGAGCTGATCTTAATTTTAATTGCAGCTTTGCTGATCTTTGGCCCCAAAAAACTGCCCGAAATAGGAAAAGCACTGGGTCATGGAATCAGAGAATTTAAAGCTGCTACGAAGGAACTTCAAAATAATCTTGCCGATGCGGTAACCGAGACAGAAGAGAATAAAGCTTAAGCGGAATCTGATGCCGGCTGGCTTTAATGCGTTTCTATCCAAGCCCATCTGGATACTTGAGGGGGTAAGTTGTGATGGGGCGAGAGACCAGGCGCCTGACAATAGTGGGGCATCTTGAAGAACTGCGAAAACGCTTAATAATTTGTCTAATTACTTTTGCTATAACTACTGCCGGCAGTTTTATTTTTGTCGATAAGTTACGCGAAATTATCATACGGCCTGCCGGTGAGATTCAGCTTATTTTTATCACACCTCCTGAAGCTTTAATGGCAGATTTGCGTTTAGCAGTTATGTTTGGGCTTGCTTTGGCTCTGCCTGTACTGGTTTGCCAGTTGCTTGCCTTTGTACTACCGGGCTTTGAGACCGGGGAAAAAAAGCTCATTGTACCCGCAGTAATTGCTGTCGTTTTTTTCTTTAGTCTAGGGGTACTTTTTGCGTACTTTATAATTTTTCCTTTTTCAGTTCGTTTTTTTCTCACTTTTGCTTCAGACGCCCTGCTGCCTATGTTTACCATTTCCAACTATTTGTCTTTTGCCGTTAATTTTATTTTTGCTTTCGGAATTGTTTTTCAAATGCCTCTACTATTTTATCTTCTGGGGCACCTAAATATTATTAATGCAAAAATACTTCGTCGCTACCGCAAATATGCACTGCTTATAATATTAATCCTGGCAGCTTTTCTCACCCCCCCGGATGTTTTTTCTCAATTAATGATGGGCATTCCTCTCTACGGTCTTTATGAATTAGGGATATTACTGGTGGCGGCAAGCCAAAGAAAAAAGAAAGTGTAAAGGAGGTCAATTAAAATGTCCGATGCAAAAAAAGAAAAAGAAATTTCAAGAAGGAAGTTTTTACTGGGCGCCGGGGCAGCTATTGCCGGTGTGGCACTGGCAGGGGGAGTTCACAATTTCCTGCGGGGCGATGGTTCCCGGTCAGAGGCTGCAGAAAATGCAGAGGCGGCAAAATGGCCGGTGGAATACAAAACACTTGATCCTGACATTGCGGCGGAAAGAGCCTATCAGGGATATAAAGAAGCCGGGTGAGGATATGGTGCTGCCCAAGGTCTTTTGGGCTATATGGCGGAAGAAGTTGGTTATCCCTTTAACCAGCTTCCTTTAGAAGCCTTTACTTCTTTCCAAGGCGGTGTTGAAGGTTGGGGTTCCATTTGTGGCGCATTAATTGCTCCTATACAGCTCATTGGTATGGTGGCTGAAGGGGAAGATAAGTCTGCCATGGTTAATGAATTGCTCTCTTTCTATACACAGCATCCTTTCCCGGAATATCAGACCGGGGAATTTGATTTGCCCAGAGTAGCGGTCGGTTCAACCCTTTGTCATGTTTCCGTGACCAGGTGGATGAATGAGACGGGCATGGGCCCGCGCAGCAGACCGGAACGTAAAGAAAGATGCGCCGGTTTAACGGCGGATGTCTGTAAGTTTACTGTGCAGATGCTGAATAAATATCTTGAAGGCACCTTTAAACCGGGAGAATATACTTCACCGGCAGTAGCCGGAGAATGTATGGTCTGCCATGGTGAGATGGAACCTTTCGCACACGGTAAAGAAAACTGTCTGGATTGTCACGATGATCACCGGTAAAGATATTAAATCAAAAACACCCAAGCCAAAACGGCTTGGGTGTTTTAATTTAACCTCCGCCTATAGGCGGGAAAAGCGCAAGGGTATCACCATCCTTAAGCATATGCACTTTGTTGACCAGGATGCCGTTTACCATGATGAGAGAAATTTCTTCCTCTGGAATAGCCAGAAACTTAATCGCTTGGTCAACTGTTATTTCTGTGTCAAATTCTATTACTTGCTCTTTAAAACGGCCATGGCGCAGAGTGGCAAATAGTTTTACTGTAAGCTCCATAGCTTTCACTCCGTTTGTGTGTGGATCAGGTAGGATATTACAACTCTAGTTCATTTAATCTTT
>JAAYSO010000118.1 GCA_012523945.1 Bacillota bacterium | reverse complement strand
TGGACAGACCTATCCTTTTGCAATAAAAGGTGATTTGTTGGTGAAACGTAGCGGCCGCCTCTTTGTTGCCCGCATACGCAAAGAGAAAAAAGCAGTCCGGCTGCACTCTAAATTATGGCGGGAACGCCTGCTGCGCGATGCCCTGGCTTTTCGGGCCGGAGGTGTAGTGATAATTCACTTGGAAAAAGGCAAGGTGCAGGAGGTTTGCTTCCGCCTGTGACAGGAGGATTTATGAAAGGATTAGGTATTGTCCCTAACTGGCAGAAAAAGGAAGAAGTTAAGAAAATGGTTGAGCGCATTGTTGCTTTCTGCCGCCAAAATGATGTGGACGTCTACTTGGCTGCCTCCGAGGAGGCAGTACCGCTGGGCGGTATTGAAACCATACCGGCGGAAGCTTTCGCCGGCATTGTTGACATTGTCATTGTCTTGGGTGGTGACGGTACGATTTTGCGTGCTGCACGGCGGTTTTCCGGTATGAATTTACCTCTCTTAGGTGTAAATTTGGGGCAAATGGGCTTTTTGGCCGAAGTAGAACCGCCTAATCTGGAAAAGGCGCTGCAAAAAATTTTAGCCGGGAATTATAAGGCGGAACACAGGCTTATGCTTTCCGCCCGTGTCATCCGTGACGGCAGGCCCGTTTCTGAACATACTGCTTTAAATGATATTGTCATTAGTAAGGGACAGTCTTCCCGCATCATCTATCTTGATACATATGTAAATGATAAACACTTGGAAACATACCCCAGTGACGGTATTATTATTGCCACGCCAACCGGTTCCACCGGTTATTCACTTTCAGCCGGCGGCCCCATTGTCAATCCTGCTTTGGATGTAATGATTATTACTCCTATTTGCCCGCATCTTTTACACCACCGTTCAGTAATAGTTGACAGCAGTGAACGTGTGTCCATCCATCCCTGGACCAGGCAGATTGATGTGACCATGACTGTGGATGGCCAACTGGCCTTTACGCTGATGGATGAAGATATTATCCAAGTCACACGTGCGCCCCTGACGACGCCGCTGGTACAGTTACAGGGATCTGATTTTTATTCTCTCTTACATCGAAAACTGGCAAAGGTGATCCACCGGGAACCGGAAAGGGTGTAAAGTTTGTCATGTTGCATGTGCTGGAAGTTCAAAACCTGGCCCTTATCGATAACCTGACCTTTTGCCCGGAAGCAGGTTTAAATGTTATCACCGGGGAAACAGGTGCAGGTAAGTCGATGCTGCTTGGTGCTTTAAGTCTGCTTTTGGGGGAGCGAGCCACGGCGGAAGTGATCCGCAGTGGTGAGGAAAGTGCTCTCTTGCAGGCTGTTTTTACTGAAACTGAAGGCGGGCAAACTACTGAATATATTTTTAGCCGTGAAATCAGACGCACCGGTCCCAATCTCTGCCGGCTCAACGGGAAAATTGAGCCGCTGGCAGAAATGGCCGCTTGTGGTAAGCGCCTGGTGGATTTGCACGGGCAGCATAAGCAACAATCGCTTTTAGAAGCGGCAACGCAGCGTGAACTTTTAGATGCCTTTGGCGGCGAGGAGTTAATGGCAGTCCGCCAAAAAGTTTCAGAGCTATACCGGCAGTTGCAAGTAGTGGAAAAAGAATTGGAGCAACTGGGAGGCGATGAGGCAGCAGCAGCCAGGCAGGCAGATTTTTTGCGTTTTCAGCTGGAGGAAATTGCCCAGGCTAACTTGTCTGCAGCGGAGGAGGAAGAGCTGCAAGTTCGTTTTCGCCGTCTTTCTCATGCCAGGCAGCTCCTGGAAAATACAGCCCGCGTTTATGCCCTTTTGGCTGCAGACGGGCATGATGGGGCGGTTTTAGATCGTCTGGGTTATGTTGAAAAAGAGCTGGCGATTGCCTGTGCCCTTGATGAAACGCTTTCTCCCCTGTTGGATCAGATCTGTGCCGCGGCGGAACAGCTTAAAGATGCAGCCTCAGAACTGCGTTTTTACCGGGAAAATATAGAACTTAACGATGCGCTGTTGCAGGAAACAATTGAGCGCTTGGAAGTGTACCGTACCATTAAAAATAAATACGGCAAAACCGTGGCTGACGTAGAGGAGACGGCAGCAGCGCTGCAAGCTGAATTGACAGATATTGAAGGACGTGGTGCTAAACGTGAAAAGCTGATGGCGGAAATGGCACAGCTGAAAAGTGATTTGGCAAAAACTGCGGGTGAGCTGACAAAACGGCGCCAAAAAGCAGCAACAGCTTTAGCTTTACAGATTACAGAGGCACTGAAAAGTGTGGCACTGGCGTCGGCACAGTTTCAGATTGAACTGCAACAGGTTCCCTGCGGGCCTTTTGGCTGTGACCAGGTTGAGTTTTTACTGACTACCAATATGGGCGAGCCATTACGTCCGCTGGCAAAAACTGCCTCCGGCGGGGAAATATCCCGGGTGATGCTGGCGATCAAAAGTGTCCTTGCCGAGCAGGATGCAGTGGAGACACTAATTTTTGACGAAATTGATGCCGGCATCGGCGGTTTAACAATACGTGCCGTGGCGGAGAAATTAAAACAACTGGCACAACACCGTCAGGTTATCTGCGTGACTCACCAGCCTGTCATTGCCGCCTGTGCCGATCACCAATTTGTGATCTTTAAAGAAGCCAGTCAAGGACGCACTGTCACGCGCCTGAAAAAATTAACGGCCGCAGAGCGGGAAGTGGAACTGGCTAGAATGCTGGGCGGCCAGGATGAGATTGCGCTAAAACATGCTCGCAGGCTTTTAGCCACTGCCAAAAATCTTCAATAAAATTATTGAAGATTTTTTTATTTTACCTTTTTGTGGCAATATTATATCCAAATCATACAAGCAACTTATGTAAACTGGCTTCGTATAAAAAATTTTTACGCGGTTATCTTAAGATTACGTTCAGGCTTCTTTTTAAACGGAGGTGATTTATCTACCTGCTAAGGAGTGATAACCGCGTGAAAAGAAAGTTCGGCAGACGTCAACTTGCCCTGGTAACGTTAGGGTTTATGCTGTTAATTTTCACTGCTTTTCCCTGGCGGTTCTGGCTTTCACTGCAGAGTGAACTGCGCCTTTTGGAAGGGGATTATCATTATGTAAACATAGCTTCACCCTTTTCCGTTTATGTCAGGGGAGATAAAGACGGTGTTTTGGCACTTAACGGCGAGCCCGTTTCCCACCGGGGCAGTAAGCTGAATTTGCGCTCACCCATACAATTTAGCGCTCAAGGTTTAGGCTCTGTGAATCTGGAATTCCGCCTTTTTGGTGTCATTCCACTGCGGCAACTGACTGTCAATGTTTTACCGGAAAAAGAATTGATTCCGGGAGGTCACTCCATCGGCATTAAACTGCATAGTGAAGGCGTGCTGGTCGTGGGCCACCATCAGGTACAAGGACCTGATCGTACATGTTCCCCGGCGCAGGAAGCAGGTATTGAGGTGGGAGATGTGATTTTAGCCATTGACGGAGTTGAATTGCAGGATGCCAATCAGGTGAGTCAGATTATTCGCGAGCGCTGGGTAAAAAAAGAAAAACTAACTTTTAATGTTAAGCGCAACAGTAATAGATTTACAGTTGAGGTGCAGCCTCTAATGTGCCTGGAAACACACCAGCCCCGGATCGGTTTATATGTTCGTGATTCGGCGGCCGGTGTCGGTACATTAACCTTTTATGACCCCGAGACTAAAATTTACGGAGCTTTAGGGCATGTCATTACAGATTTGGATACTAATCAGCCCATTGAAGTGCGGGAAGGTCAAATTGTCAAAGCCAATATCATTAATGTCAAAGCAGCACGGCGTGGTTATCCCGGCGAAAAAACAGGGATTTTTCAGGAAGATGAAGATATTGAAGGAACCATCGAAAAAAATACTATGTTTGGTATTTTCGGCAGGCTTACCCGCAAACAGGCGGTAAAAGGTGAAATGAGGGAAGCTATCCCTATGGCGTTAATCTCGCAGGTGGAAACAGGGCCTGCGGAAATTTTAACCGTGGTTGAAGGAACAACTATTGAAAGGTTTGAAATTGAAATCCAGCGCGTTTACAGACAATCCCGACCCGGTGATAAAGGCATGGTTATTGCCATTACTGATGAGCGGCTTTTGGCAGAAACCGGCGGGATTGTGCAGGGCATGAGCGGCAGTCCCATTATCCAGAACGGACGACTTGTGGGAGCCGTTACCCATGTTTTTGTCAATGACCCTACCCGGGGTTACGGTATTTTTGCGGAATGGATGGTTCAGGAAGCAGAAATTCTCGACAACACCACGGGTGTACAAACCAAAAAAATATACGAAAAAAGTGCGTAAAAACACCCCATGAGGGTGTTTTTGCGTAAAAAAGAAAAAATCTCAGCTTTTATTTTACGGAGATGTTATCAAAATAATCTTTTTCTTAACAGTTTTCATAAAATTTCCTAAAGAATAAAAAGGAATATCTATCCAGATGTCGAATAATTCAAGCGATAGAAACAAATTAGAAGTCAGAGGAGGATGAATAGGGGGATGCTGAGAGTTTTTGTAGCCGATGACAACAGGGAATTCAGCGACTTGTTGGTGGAATATCTCGAACAACAGCCGGATATTGAAATTGTGGGGAAAGCATACAATGGTAAAGAAACGCTGGAATTAATCGGCGAAAATCCACCGGATGTACTGCTGCTGGATATTATTATGCCGCACCTGGACGGACTGGGAGTATTGGAAAAATTAAACGAACTTGAGGAAAAACCTAAAGTTATTATGTTGACTGCCTTTGGGCAGGAAGATATAACGCGTAAAGCAGTGGAGCTGGGTGCGTCGTATTACATACTTAAACCTTTTAATATGGAGGTGTTAGTGGAAAGAATCCGTCTTTTAGGCAATGGTTCTTCTCCCACACCTACTGTACATAATTTGTCCAAACCCATGAAAAAATCAAGTTTAGAAGCCGATGTGACCAATATTATCCATGAAATCGGCATACCGGCCCATATTAAAGGCTACCACTATTTACGTGAAGCTATTATGATGGTGGTGGAGGAAGTAGATCTGTTGGGTTCTGTGACGAAGGTGCTCTACCCGCGGATTGCGGAAAAATTTGACACCACCAGTTCCCGTGTGGAACGTGCTATCCGTCATGCCATTGAAGTTGCCTGGTCGCGCAATAATATTGAGACCATCAAAAAATTTTTTGGCTACACCATTAATACAGAGCGCGGCAAACCGACAAATTCAGAATTTATTGCTCTGGTGGCAGATCGCCTGCGTTTATATGGTAAAAATGTCCATTAGAACTAAAAATAGAGAAAGGTGAAATTTTAAAAGTGTCCTTTTAACTCTGAAGTGCACCCCAAATGTTAGACACAAAAGCTAGCATTTGGGGTGCGCTTTTTTATTTTTAAATGTATATTTTTGTTTGCCAGAGGCAAAACCTGATCTATTTACCGCCCGGGCGTTTAAAAATTCAGCTTAGCCACATACTAATAGAAAAATGTGTTAAGGA
>JAAYSO010000117.1 GCA_012523945.1 Bacillota bacterium | reverse complement strand
GTTTCCTGGACTGTACCCAGTACATCGCCGGCTACAACTTCCTGGCCTACTGCAACTACGGGTACAAAATCCCATTTTTTCGTCCGGTTCAAAGCGGGAACTTCCACACCGCGTGCGATCCGGGCGCCTACTTGTTTATAAACTTCGTCCAGGGGACGCTGAATGCCGTCAAAAATTGATTCAATCAAGCCGGGGCCCAGTTCCACACTTAAAGGCATACCGGTGGAATAGACAGGTGCGCCCGGTCCAAGTCCGCCGGTTTCCTCGTATACCTGAATGGAAACGCGGTCGCCCCGCACTTCAATAATTTCACCAATTAAGCGTTCTTCGCTGACGCGAACAACGTCAAACATCTTCGCATTCGGCATGTTTTCAGCCACGACTAGTGGTCCGGAAACCTTGACGACCCTACCCACATTTTCCGTGTTGGTCAAAGCTAACTACCCTCTTTCCCAAATAAGATATCAGCGCCTATGGCTTTTTCCGCATTGCGTTTAATCAACCGCATACCCAGCCCCAGGGTCCCTTTATTATTGGGAATCAGTACTACAGCCGGCAGCGGTTTGCGCTGCAGCTCTACTACTTTTTCCTCAATCTGCTCGGCTACGGCTTCCGTAATGCAAACCACAGCCACGTTATCCCGTTCGATTTCACGCAGGGCACCTATGGCTTCTTTCTCGTCGGTAACCGGGTAGGTAGTAACGCCCAGTGCCTTAAAACCCAGTATGGAGTCTTTGTCTCCGACAACAGCGATTTTATACATAGACATCACGTAGCCTTTCTCTAATCTCTTCCACAGGCAACTGATTGATTTTGCCCACCATAATGATGCGAATAAGTTTAATTTCATTTTCCTTGGCCAAAAGGTACCCTACAATAGGTTCTGGGCCAAACTTATTGTATTTAGCCCCCTTAATATAATCAATTAAATAATTATCTGCCAGTTTTTCGTAGCGCGTTAACGTATCTGTTTCCTGATACGTTAAAATGCCGTCTTCTACCACTTCGGCATAGGGACCATGGGCAAGCCGGTCGGCAATTAATTCCAACGGTTCCTCCAGCTGTACAAGCAGCTGTTCCGTTTCGATTTCACCCGCAGGTAAAAGTGCCTGTTCTAAAAAGCCGCGGTCCAGCCCCAGACGCTTAATACGCAAAAGTGTTTTTATATTGGTCAGATCCGTGAGGCGAGTAAAATAACCGGTTAAAAACGGTATTTTCAGCGCCTTCAGATCGGCAAAGATTTCTGCATACATGGCTTTGTCCAGGCGTAAATCCACCAGCTGCGGGTCTACTTCCAGGCGAAAAGCTTCCGTGATTTCCTCGGCCGCCTCACGCATCAGCGGCGTCAGGTCACTGAAGTCTTCATCGCTGACAGCGCGCATGAGCACATCCAGCTCAATATTGCCCACATCCCGGGACAGAAGTTCATTTCTGTTTTCCTGCAAGTATTTAGCTTTGATGAGAACCTTTAGGTTGTGGTAATCAAATTTACGCGCAAAGAGGCTGATAATTTCAGGCGATGGCATCATGTTGCGTACTTCCAGATATACGCGGCGCAGCTCGGCTTCCAGGATTTTTTCATACTCATGGACACTGCCAAGATCCGCCATATGACCGGCGTATTCAGTTTCCGCAAGCACTTTCAGAGCTTCTTCGGCATCTTTGGCTTCCAGCATACGCTCAATTTTGCTGCTGTCCACGAGCCGTGTTTCCATGACACTAATACGTCCCACGGCATAGAGAAACCGGTCGCTATTAGGCACGCGCCAAGCCTCCTTTCAACTCAAAAGTCAAAAGTCGGCAAGCAGATTTCTGTGCTAAATCTGATACCGGCAAGCTTTCAGCTTACCTACCGTTTTGACTTTTGTTTATAGGTGTTACTCGCTAAAAAGGATTGTTGCAATTTCGGGTTCCAGCTCATCCCGCTGCATGCGCAAAAGGGCGGGAAAAGAATTATTTATTTCCAAATCTTTGTCGCGCAGTATAAATCCTCCCTGCACATGGCGGCTTTCCGCCGACAGTTTCAGTTTACCCTGTTTACCCTGGCGCTGTAATTCCTTGTTTACGCGCCCGAGGAATTCCTTTGTAAAGCGGCCGCGGTCTTCCTTATCAACAATTACTTCTTCAGTTCCGGTTTGTGCCGCAGCTAAAATCATATTATACATCAAGTCCTCGTATTGCAGAGGCTCGAGCCCCCGCAGCCTTTCAACGGCTTGCACCAAAGTCTCTTCAATACATCTTTCTTTGGCGGCCAGAAGCTCTTTACGTGCATCCAGTTCGGCTATAGTTTGTGCACGGTGTTTTGTTTCTTCGGCCTGGCGGCGGGCTTGGGCCAATATCTTTTCTTCCTCGGCGGCTGCCTCTTTTTTGCTTTGCTCTAAAATTGCGGCAGCTTTTTCCCTGGCTTCGGCCAGGACAGCTTCCGCTTGACGGCGAGCCTCATTGAGGATTTTCTCCTTGAGCTTTTCCGCTCCAGACATCCGCAAGCCCTCCTTATAACGGGATGTAGAACAGTGTAATAATGGACATTAACAGTGCCAAAACAGCATAAGTTTCAACCATAACGGCATAAACAATAGCTTTACCTACTTCTTCCGGACGTTTAGCAATCATGTAAACACCGCTGGCTGCCGCTCTTCCTTGCATGATGGCGGAAAGAAGTCCACCGAAAGCAATAGGCATGGCAGCAAACAAAACGGCCAGACCTTGCTGCAGGGTCAGATCCACAACACTACCGCCAATAAGGCCGATACGCCAAATGATTAAGAAACCTGTCAGCATACCGTAAATACCTTGTGTGCCGGGCAGAGCCTGCAAGAGCAAGGTGGAACCGAACTTATCCGGATCTTCCGCCACTACACCTGCAGCCGCTTGACCCACTACGCCAACCCCAATGGCAGAACCGATACCGGCAAATAATACAGCAGCAGCAGCACCAATAATTGCGTATACCAGACCTGTACTTAACATCTTAACAAGTAACCTCCTCTTTTGACTGACTGCAAAGTTTTGCAGCCGCCTTTAAAATTTACTTTAATTTAGAGTTTAGTTGATAGTTTTAGTTATTTGCAATACAACCGACACCATGGCAGCTACTTTTCAGAACGAATCTCCAGGTAACGCGTTTTCTGCCTGAAAGGCACGAAACTGCGTCCGCCGCCTTCATAAAAGCGGTTATAAAACTCAATATACTGGAGACGGCTGGAGTGGATAAAAGAACCTAAAGCGTTAATAAGCAGGTTAAAGATGTGTCCACCGATTAAAAAGAGCACCATGATGATAAACCCAATGGGGTGTCCTTTTAAAAGACCGCCCATGGTGTTTATGGCCATACTGATGACACCTGTGGCCAGCCCCAGGGCCAGTAAGCGTGAATAAGACAGTAAGTCACTTAAATACCCGGTAATATCATAAAGGGAAAGTAAACCGGATGTGAACTTTTTCAGCAAGGAAGGTTGATGGCGTCCCTGGGTCAGAACAAGTCCGATGGCACAGAGCAGAGCAATGTACTTGCCTGCCTGGGCTGCTTGCGGCAGAGCCAAAAGCAACAGCCCAACAATGAGTCCAAACCAAAATCCCACATCGGCCAGAGCAGCAAAGTAGTCGCCTGCTTTCCAAAGACTAACAAATTTAATGAGCATACCCCAGAAAATATGGAGCAGTCCCAAAGCAAAGGAAATGGCCAAAAAGAGCATGGGATTGGTCATAGAGTCAAAAAGCAAAGGTGAGCCAAAAAGCGATACACCAAACCAGCTACCAATTAACCAGCCTGCTGCAGCGGTGGAAATTCCGCCGACCAAAAGAATTTTTAAAAGACTGCGGATGGATTCCCCTTTAATTTTTAAAAGACCAAGGGCGGAAATCAGTGAAATGACCACACCATAGCCTGCATCCGTTAAGCACAATCCAAAGAAAATAATGAAAAAGGGAGCGAAATAGGGAGTGGGATCGATACCGTAGGGATGCGGCATACCATAAAGTTTTGTAACAAACTCGAAAGGTGCAAAATACTTCTTGTTTTCCAAAACTACAGGGAAATTTTCCTCCGGCAGGGGCTCACGCACCTGCAGGGCAAATGTTTTGCTTACGGCCGAGAGTTTCTGGCGCAACGCCTCCACATCGGCCGCCCGCAGCCAGCCGGCCAGGACAAAGGTAGTGTCGGTGCGAACTAATTTCTCCACAGCCAGTTTTTGCTCCCGTCGCACAGAGAGAATGTCGTGGAAGTACTGGAGAGTTTGGCGATGCTCCAACTGCGCTTCAATGACAGACAGCACTTCAGCCCGTCTTTTTTCCAACTCGGCAGCTTTTTGTTCGCACTCTGCCAGATTCCCGGCAATTGTCCCCGTAAACTGGTTCAGGTTATGCCGGTTAAAACTAAACTCTTTCAGGATCTCCTGTACAGTTTCCACATCATCCTGATGGCAGCCTACAACCAGGTAAGCATCATCCCGTTCCCGGGAGACAAGCTCATAAAAACTGGGCACATCAATTTGTTGCATTTGTACCTGAAAAGCTTCTGTTGCAGCCGCAGGGATGGTCCCTAACTGCACCCATACAGCCTTGGTTTCCCGCAGTTCTTCCAACGGTAAAGTCAGGTTCTGCCAGGGAAGCAACTGCTGTGTGGCGTTTTGCAACCGGGTTTCTGCGTTGCGCAAAGTTAAAAGTTCTTCATCCACTTTTTTCAGCGACGCATAAACTTCTGCACTTTTTTGCGCCCACTCAGCTTCCTGTGCAGCCAATTCTTCCGGGGTCAAAACTTCTTTTTCCGCCAAGAGCTCATCAAGCATTCCTTTTTTTTCAGGATAGTAGCGGTTGAGATAATCCAGACTAAATTTAACTTTTGCAATTTCGCTTTCGATTTCCTGCAAATCCTCCCGGGCCTGATCAGGTTCTACAAGTTCCGCCCAGTGGGCTGTTTCCTCGTCGGCTTCAGTAATATCACTGATTTCGACAACTCCTGCCTGCTGCAGCACTCGCAGGATCTGATCTTTTTCGGCCTGGTGGGCCAGCAGGTAAATCTTATTCATTCTAGCTATGCCCATAGATCTTCACAATCCTCTCCATGGCCATTTTTACGGCCTTTTCCTGTTTGCTGCGTGCTTGCCTCACAAGGAGTTCAACTTCTTCGGCAGTACGCTGCCGAATCGGTTCAGCCAGACGTTTGCTTTCCTCCTCGGCTTCCTCCAGGATTTGACGGCGTTTTTGTTCGGCTGCGGCCAGAACTTTTTGTTTGTTTTCCAGTGCTTCTCTTTCCGCATCGCGCATAATTTGCCTGGCTTCATCCTGCGCTTTCTGCCTGATTTCATCCGCTTCTGCTTCTGCCTGGCGGATTTCCTTCATTACTTCCTGCAACAAACATTTTCACCTCCCTTAATTGCGATTTTGGCTCTCAAACATCTATTATAACCACCCTTTGGGTTTCCGTCCATTATAACTATTCTACCAGATTCCTGAAAGCTCGACAAAACCC
>JAAYSO010000019.1 GCA_012523945.1 Bacillota bacterium | reverse complement strand
TTGAGATTGAAAGGGAAATAAAACAAAGAATTGCGACAAAACAAATTTTTACCGTTATGTATGCAGATATTGATAATTTCAAAGCTTATAATGATGTTTATGGTTATGTCAGCGGTGACAGGGCCATTAAGTTGACTGCAGAGATTATTATTGATAATGTTAAGCGCTTTGGCACTACCAATGATTTTATCGGCCACATAGGCGGGGATGATTTTATTGTTATCTCTACACCGGAACGGGCACCGGCCATTGCCAAGGGCATTATTGACGATTTTGATGTCAAGACAAAAAAGCTTTATCATGAAAGAGATGTGCAAAGGGGCTATGTACTTACTATCGATCGGCAAAAAATGGATGTTAAAGTGCCCTTAATCACAATTTCTTTGGCACTTTTAAGTAATGAACACAGGGAGCTGGATAGCCATGTGCAAATTTCTGCAATGGCAGCGGAACTGAAAAAGATAGCCAAATCCAGACCGGGAAGTGTAATTGTACAGGACAGTGAGCTTTATTAAAAAGAACACATCGTCTTTTTTTCTTGATAAACTAAAGCCTGATTCCAAAAACGGGAATCAGGCCTTTTACATTTTTAAACTGGGAAAAGTTTATTTTTGGAGGATGTTCTTATAGTCTTTAAGTAATGTTTTCGGTGCTTCTGCAAGAATATTCTCCATGGTCCAGGGGCCTTCTTTTACCATGCTGGCGGTAACGGCCGGGTGGGAATAAAGGCCGATAAAGCTGCCCATGGTCATAAAGACAGCACCTGTAACATGGGCTGCTTCATCGGAAGCAAGATAAGCGATGAAGGGAGCAAAGAGCTCGGGTGGGGGAGTTTCATCATAGGGAACAAAGGGTTTCCCATCTTTGGTGGCCCTTTCATCTTCTGCCACAACCTGGTCAAAAAGTTCCATGTCGATGGAGGCCCTTGTCTTGGCAGCAGGACAGAATGCGTTGGCGGTAATTCCGTCTTCAGCCAGTTCTTCTGCCAGCGCCCAGGTCAAACCCACTGTGCCGGCATTGGCGGCTGTATATTCGGCCTGGCGAAGTCCGCCGCTGCCTGTCCAGGCCGGTGAAGAACAGTTAATAATACGACCCCACTTGTTTTTTCTCATATAGGGAACAGCATGGCGAATAATGTTAAAATGACCTTTAGGTTTAACGTTATTGACTTTATCCCAAAGTTCTTCGGTGATTTTTTCAATGGGGGCAAAGCCAAAAGCACCGGCCACATTGACGATAATGTCAACGGAACCGTAAATTTCAGCTGCTTTATCAACTATTTTTTTGGCTTCATTGAAATCTGCAATATCGCCAAAGATGGCTGTGGCTTCATAGCCGGCATCCCTAATTGCTTTTGCAGTTGTTTCAGCATCTCCGGAGTATTTTTCCAATTCCTCATGATACCATTTAAGTTGTTCCGGTGACAGGCGAGCAAGTTTTGCTTCATCCAGTTGGTTGGTGACATTCTTTTTAACCGGTGCCCGGTTATTGGTGACAACTTTTGCGCCTTCTTCCGCCAGTGCGATGGCGATAGCGCGTCCAATACCTTGCCCGGAGCCGGTGACAAGGGCGACTTTTCCGCTTAAAAGATTACCCATGAGCACACCTCCACAATTATTTAATGTTCTGATATTTACTACTATATAAAAATTAAAGCAAATATACAAGGGCTTCCGCTGGTTTGGCCGCAGGTTCAGGCGGAGAATGAATTTTTTGCAGGTGCAGCATAGCTTAAGCATGACTTAATTAAAGTCTATAAAACCGATAGCTGTCGTTGTGCTATAAATATTATTGATAATTGACAAGTTTCGTTTCTTGTTGATATCGTTATGTGTGAGATGACATAATGAGTGGTTTTTAAAAAACAGTTGAATAAGTCTATTTAATTCCAAATCTTGTTACCTAAAGGCATGCCCATGGTACAAGATCGTTGGGTACACATGGAAACGTGTGTGCCTCCCGCGCTTGGTAAAGGAGTTAAATATATGAGCAAAGCGGGTAAATCCCGCTTTTTTTGTATCGGCAGGAAATTATAACAACCTTGATTTGCTTTATTTCTTATCCGATGGGGATTTTTAAGGGGGTACCCCGCTTGCAGAGTTCACAGAACCTGTTGCAGCTTAAAGTTAAACATGAGGGAGGAAGACTGAATGAAAAAAAGATTGGTAGTACTTTTAACGGCAGCAGCTCTTATTACCGTTATTGTAACAGCTTGCTCGCACAAAGCAGGTGCTCCTGCCGCTGATTATGAAAGGGAATTACTCCATGTATTTTTGGATGGGCAGCCTGTGTTTGCAGCTGGCTGTTCCTATGCTGAACTAAAAGATGTCATGAAGGACAGGAGTGTCAATGGAAAGCAATATTTTTGTGCACCCCTGGCGGAAATTGCCGATATAGATTTTTCCGAAGTGCAGGGTGCTTTCCTGGAAGCGGTTGATGGTTATGTGTCCTATGTCAGTGATATTTCAAATCTATACCTGGCTGCTTTTACTCGGGAAAACGGAGAGTATGAATCAATTGTGCTGGACGGTAAGCATGTATACGCCGGCATTGAGGAAGACGGAAGCACAAATAAAGGTGTAAAAACAGTTTACCTGGTGACGACACCGGCTGAATTTAGAGTTGAGATTCAAAAAAACGGGGACACAATTGGCGAAATTACTTTAGCTGATTTTATGCGGAAAACCACTGTGGGTGAGAAGAAAATTGCCACCTCTATGTATGACGGCTCATTTCTTTATGACGGCGGTGCTTCAGTTTATGAGGGGCGTTTTCTCGGTATTAATTACGAAACAATGCTGGCCAAGCTAAAAGAGCTTAATCTGGATTTGGGCGGGACAATCAAGGAAGTAGAGTACTACGGCACTAACGGCCTGGGCAAGGTTGGTAAAAATGAAGAGTATGCTTTAGATCCGGAAGATCCAAAATACTTCGGTTCGCTGGACTTTTTCTGCATGTTTGACGGGAAAACCTACAACGATGTTACAACTGACACTCCTATTGGCTTAACGGCATTTGTTAACGGCAGCGGAGGGCGTTGGATGACCTACAACTTAAGTGCCATTAATTTTGTCATTGAGTAAGAAAAGGCCAAAAGCTGATTTTAAGTAAGGAGGGGGAAGTATGTGGAAAAAGTGGACAGCCCTGATACTGCTGCTGGCAATAATTCCAGTAACCTTTTGCGGCTGCGGTACAGTGAATACAAATACCGCTGATGACACAAAAAAAGAAATTATTGATCTGGCAGGAAGAAAGGTGCTTGTGCCCAAAAATCCTGCTCGCATTGCCGCCATGACCGGACCGTCCTACGAAATGGTGTTTATGTTGGGGGGCCATGACCGGATTGTGATGACAAAAAGCGGCCATACCACCAATTATCCTTTAGCACTGCTGACAAATCCTGATTTGGCCAATTATGAAGGTATTGGTGCCAACCCGAGTTCGGCTGTTAATATTGAAGATTACTTAAGCCGCGAAGTAGACTTGGTTATTTACTATAATAACGGGAATGAACTAAAAAAGTTTGAAGCAGTGGATCTGCCGGCAGTCGTCCTTACTTTAAACACGAATCCTGTTACTTCCGTGGAAGAAATTATGTCGCAATCACTGGATGAGTTTATTGACAAATCTACCATTGCCGTAAAAACTTTGGCCGGGATTCTGGGCGGAGAAGCTGTGACTGAAGCCCAGGAGTGGGAAGAATACTGTCGTGAAAAGATCACCATGCTCTACGAGCGGACTCATCAGCTTTCTGATGAGGAGCGCAAAACTGTTTATTGGGGAAATACCTGGGGTGAGAATATTCTTGCTTCCTATGAGATCACCAACCGCTATTATGAAATATGGTTGTGTGGCGGCAAATTACTTGGTCCGGACGTAGGTACAGGTAACTTCCCGGAAGTTACCAGGGAGCAGTTATTTAAATGGGATCCGGAGATTATACTTGTTGACAATCATGGCAATTATCCCGAGTTAGTTATTAAAAGTATGTATAAAGAAGGTTCCATCTGGGAGTCTTTGCAGGCCGTTAGAAATAAACAGCTGCATCGCATTCCTGCAGGGGTATTTTTCCTGGATAAAGGTACAACCACTACTTTAATGATGCTGTGGTTAGCCACCATTGTTCAGCCTGAACTATTCAGTGATATTGATATTATTGAAGAAATTAAATATTACTACCGCGAGTTTTATGAATTTGAACTTACTGATGAGCAGGCACAAAAAGTGCTGGACGGTTGGTATGAAAGAGTTGGAGACGAAGCAGACTTATGAGCAATAATACTGGTGTCAAGCAGATAAGTGTTAACCTGGGTCAGATAGAGAAAAAACCGTCTACACTAAAATGGGTGCTCATGCTTATTTTCCCGGTTTGTTTATTTGTGATTACTTTGTTTTTAGGCCGGTACCCGGTACCCCCCAATGAGGTTTTTTCCATTTTGGGGCAAAAGCTTTTGCGACTGCCCATTGAAACTTATTGGACGGATACGGTAGAAACAGTGGTGGTTAGGGTTCGTCTGCCGCGAGCCATTATGGCTGCTTTAGTGGGAGCCGGGCTTTCCATGTCAGGTGCCTCCTTCCAAGGTATGTTTCAAAACCCGCTGGTCAGTCCTTTTGTACTGGGTGTTTCGGCAGGAGCCAGCTTTGGTGCGGCTTTGGGCCTGGTGTTGGAGCTGCCGGCTTTAGGCATTCAGTTAATGGCTTTTTGCTTCGGTTTGATTGCAGTTGCCATTACCTATTTTACGGCGCGCATTTATAAGGTTACACCGATTTTAATGCTGGTACTGTCCGGCATGGTGGTTTCCACCTTTTTTCAATCCATGCTGTCTTTAATTAAATTCCTGGCAGATGATGATGAAAAACTTCCGGCCATTACCTTTTGGCTAATGGGGAGTCTGGGCAGTGTCAGCCTGCAGGACTTGGCCATTGCGGTCTTGCCCATTCTTGTTTCCATGACAGGTTTATATCTCTTGCGGTGGCGCCTGAATGTGCTTTCCATGGGAGACCGTGAGGCGCGCGCTTTAGGGGTAAACAGCGAGCTGATCAAAGCCCTGATTATTGTTTTTACCACCATTATTTCTTCTACAGCCGTGGCTTTCTGCGGTATTATTGGCTGGGTGGGACAGGTTATTCCTCATTTTTGCCGCATGATAGTGGGTCCTGATCACAAGGTCTTAATTCCTGCTACTATGTTGGTAGGGGCAGGCTATTTAATTATGATCGATAATTTATGCCGGTTATTAACGGCAACAGAAATTCCGCTGGGTATTTTAACGGCGGTGATTGGTGCGCCCGTCTTTGCTTATTTGCTACGCAAAACCAAGGGAGGGTGGAACTAATGGCCGTTAAGCTCTCCATAAAAGATGCTTGCTTTAGTTATAACGATAAAGAGCCGGTATGGGAAAATATAAATCTTGCTGTGGAAGAGGGCGAATGTCTCTGCCTGCTTGGCCCCAACGGTTGCGGGAAAACGACTCTTTTTAATTGTATTACCGGTAATTTGCCCCTTAAATCAGGTTCAATTTATGTAAACCAAAAAAATATTCATGATTTTTCCGTGATTGAACTGGCAAAAACAATAGGGATTGTGTTTCAGGAGCATACTGCTCCCTTCCCCTACACTTCCCTGGAAGTTGTACGGATGGGGCGTACACCCCACCTGGGTTTACTGGAAACGCCGTCAAAGGA
The DNA here is from genome assembly GCA_012523945.1 of Bacillota bacterium. GTDB lineage: Bacteria > Bacillota > Dethiobacteria > Dethiobacterales > Dethiobacteraceae > JAAYSO01. Next base: position 1,998 of record JAAYSO010000019.1, on the reverse strand, counting down.
AGATACAGAACTGGCTTACAGGATCATGGAAGATTTGGGGATCGCTCACCTTGCCGGCAAAAGCTATACACATATTTCCGGCGGCGAGCGCCAGTTAGTTTTAATTGCCCGTACCCTCTGCCAGGAACCGGAGATAATTCTTTTTGATGAACCTACTTCTCACTTGGACTTTAAAAATCAAGCTCTGGTGCTACGCACAATTAAAAAGCTGTCTGAAAGAGGAATGACCATTGTTATGACCAGCCACTTTCCCAATCATGTCTGGAAGGTGGGTACAAAAGTAGCTATGCTGGGCTACCAGGGAATGGTGGCGCAGGGGCCGGTTGAACAGGTGATGACTGAAGAAAACTTAACCAGAGCCTACGGTATAAATATTAAAATTCATGAGGCTAGTTCAGGCACAGGAGCGATTCACTTCTGTGAACCGGATTTTATGTAAATAAAAATGGAGGGGTTATGATGAAAAAACGATTAGTGTATTTAATGATAGTACTGCTTTTCGTGTTTGCTGCCACAGCTTGCAGCAGCAATGAGAATGCTAAACCGGAGGAGAATTTAAATCCAGGGTCAGTGCAGGAAGAAGAAAGTAGCGGTGAAGAGAAAAAAGAACCCACATACAAGGAAAAAATGGTGCCCTATGATCAACTGGAGCCCACAGAAAGAATAGTATTTTTGCAAAATACCATTAATTACTCCCGTGAAGGCTTTTATACTCCCGAAACAAAACCGGCTACAGAAACAATAGAATATAACAGTGGCAGTGTCGAAGCTTATCCTTTAAACTATGCTGTGGCGTTTTTGACAAAGGGATTAGAGGGTGAAGTGACAATTACGCTTAACGGCGGCAGTAAACAAACTCTGGCGTCAGAAGATTTTGCCGGCCTGTATGTGATTATTGATTTTACTTCAGAAGAACCGCCTGTACTCTACAACCCGGAAACAGGAACGGAGATTACAGATTTTCTTTATGCGCAAACGTCAGCGGGGGAAGTTATTTATTCCGTGGTCAGCGGCTCCGTCCATAATGCGGCAGAACTGCTTGAAACTGTAGGTTGGGATGCCGGAGTCACTTATCGTTATGTTGCTACAGATAAGTTTTATATACCGGTGGAACCGGAATACAGACAGACGGGTGAAATCAGAGGAACGTTATCCGGTGCCATTAACGGCTCATTTCCTGAATTAGCCATAGCCAGCGGTAAAATTAATGATCTGCTCTTTATTGAGATTATGAATTAAAGAGCTGACGGGGTAGGGAGGAATAGATATGATTATGGAAAAGGTGCTGCAGGCTGCTGAACCGTACCTGGCGCAAAAAACCGTGCAAGATTTGGTGATCGGTCTTTCTTTAATCGGCTGCCAGCTCGACAGCGGGTATGTGGGGGTATCTTATGTCATGCGCGAGGAAATTACCCGCGGCTGTTCAAATTTTCCTTTTGCTCAGGAAGCCATCGGTAAACCTGCTGCAGAAGTTGCCCGCTGGATTATTTCAAGCGACAACTCGCTGCAAAGGGCCATTGCCTCCTCTGTTTTGGCAGCGGCCTCTTACGGGCAGAATATACCTGATGATAATGTGCAGGGAAAGCTTTTTGGGGTAGATGTTAAACCGGATGATACCGTGGGGATGATCGGGCACATTGGTCCTGTGGCAAAGGAATTATCTAAACAAGTTAAAGAGGTTATTATTTTTGATAAAGGTGCCGATGATCCCGGGCTGACACCCATGGAAAAGCAACCCGAGTTATTGCCCACCTGTGATATTGCCATTATTAGCGGTACTACTACCATTAACGGCACTATTGATGCACTTTTGAAAATGTGCAGCAGGGCGCGTGAAATTGTGATGGTGGGTCCTTCAACACCTATGTTTCCTCAAGGTTGGCAGGACAGCCGGCTGACAGTTCTGGCCGGCTCCTGGTGGGATAATGAACATAAAGAAGAAATATTTAAGCTGATTTCTTTAGCCGGCGGAATTCGTCAGCTGCAGCCATATATGCG
>JAAYSO010000116.1 GCA_012523945.1 Bacillota bacterium | reverse complement strand
CTGGGCGGCAGCAACGGTTAAAAGCGGCCGCAAACGTTTGCCGCCGGCAAAAACACTGTAGCGTACAGCCCGGTGTATTTCTTCAGGGAAAGCAGTTTCAGGCGGTAAAAACCGGTCTAAAGCTTCATCAACGGCGGCAATTATTTCTTTCCACTGCAGTTTCACTCTGTTTCCTCCTTTTTCTCAAAGGGCACAAATTCTAAAGAATCTTTTAAGAGGAGGGAAACTTTTTGTTCTACCTCATCCAGTTTCCGGCGCCCAAACTGTACAAGTGCCATCCCCTCCTGAAACAGCGCAAAAGCATCTTCCAAGGGACAGTCACTCCGCTCTAATTTTGACAGAACTTCTTCCAGCTTGGTCAAACTTTCTTCAAAGGTTAAGCTTTTTAGGTCAAGTTTTTCTTTAGACATTTTCTTCCTCCGTAAAAGTTTGCTGCACCACGGCATCTGCTCTGCCGCGCCGCAAATAAATTTTTATCTCGTCCCGGGGTTTAAGCAGAGCAGCATCGCGCACCACATTGCCCTCCTGATCATAACAAATGGAAAAACCTCGTTCCAGGACGGCTTCCGGGTTCAAAGCCGTCAATTTGCCAGCCAAAAGTTCCAGTTTTGCTTTTTTACCTTGCAGGTGGTAGTTGATTTGATTTTCCAGCTGCGTTAAAAGATTGTCTAAATTCTGCCTGGCTTGTTCAAAACGCTGTGTGGGGCGGGTTAAAACATTTGCCGCCGCCAGTTTCTCCAAATAACGCCTGTCCTCTTTTATTTTATCTGTCATTTTTCTTGCCAGGCGCTGTGCTGCCGTCTGCAGAAACAATAAAATCTCCTGTTGGTCAGGCACTGCCAGTTCCGCCGCCGCCGTCGGTGTAGCTGCCCGCACATCGGCCACAAAATCGGCAATGGTGAAATCAGTTTCATGGCCCACGGCGGAAATAACGGGTATATTTGAATCATAGATGGCCTGCGCCACAATTTCCTCGTTAAAAGCCCATAATTCCTCAATACTGCCACCACCCCTGCCGGTGATAATAACATCAATTCCGGGGACGGCGTTTAAAAAACGCAGTGCTTCGGCAATTTGTGCCGGCGCTTCCGGTCCCTGTACCAAAACAGGTACAATTAACACTTCCGCTGCCGGAAAACGGCGGGAAAGCGTGGTGACAATATCGCGCACGGCGGCACCGGTGGGAGAAGTAACAACACCGATGCGCTCCGGAAAACGGGGCAGTGGTTTTTTCCGTGCTTGCTCAAAATAACCTGCCGCCTCCAATTTAGCCTTTAATTTTTCATAAGCGGCATAAAGGGAACCGATACCGTCAGGCACCATACTGTCCACATACAATTGGTATTGACCGTCACGTTCATAAACTGAAATCCTGCCCGAAGCCACCACTTTCATGCCGTCCCGGGGCAGGAATTTTAAACGGCTGTTGGCACTGCGAAACATCACACAGCGCAGGGCAGCCTGGTTATCTTTAAGCGTAAAATACATATGCCCTGAACTATGATGCTTAAAATTGGAAATCTCGCCGCTGACCTGCAGGCGGTTTAAATACGGATCAGCGGCAAAGAGATCTTTTATATACCGGGTAAGTTGTCCCACAGTAAAAACAGGTCTATTGTTTAACTGATTCATGCTCACACTCCGCTCACTGGTGATGCTTTATTTCTTCTCCAAGCTTACTTTTTCTCCTGCCCTTTTCATAACCAGCCTGTGCCGTAAATTTTTGCCGGGCAAAAAGTGCCGCTCCCACCGCATTATCTCCGGCATAGACAGTCCGGGCAAAAGCACACAATTCCCCCAGCTCTGCTCGCAACAGGCGGCATATATAATTGTTGGCCATGACACCGCCTACAAACAGAACCGGCTTTTGTCCATGAGCCGCCGTCATATTTTCTATTAAAGCCAAAAGAGATTTACCGATGCAATGTTCTACACCGCGGGCAATGGCCGCCGGTGTGGCTTTTTTAGCTGCTACCAGCCTCTGGACGTGACTTTCCGGTCCGGAAAAAGAAATTTCCCCGTCTTTTACCGCCACAGGCACCCTGATTGGCTCAGCTGCCGTTTGGGCCAGCTTTTCCAAAGCGGGACCGGCAGGAAAAGGCAGCCCCAGAGCCACTCCGATACGGTCAATAAATTGCCCCGCGTGCAAATCAGCCGATCCGCCCAGCTTTTTGATCTCAATCCGCCCGGCAAGTTTTACTGCCAATAATTCCGTAGTGCCGCCGGAGACATGCAGCACATAGAAATCCGTCCACGACACGCCGGCAGACCATATACCTGCCAGGATATGGCCTTCCTGGTGGGATAAATTCCAGTAAGGCAGCTGCAAAAGACTGGCCAGGGTCCGCCCAAAGGAAGCACCAGCCGTAAAAACAGGCATATAAGAACCCTGCACCGGTCGCGGCCTGTCACTGGCGGCCACTGCCTTTAGTTTTAAAGCAGGCAATTTTTTCTTTACCGCCGCAGCCAACTCGGGAAGATTTTGCACATGCATAAACAGGCCCTCAGATTGGCGTAAGCCCCGCTCACCCTGTTTCACTGCCAGCAATTGCCGCTCATCAGCAAGCAAACGTCCCTGGTCATCTACAATTGCCAGGGACGTTGTATAACAAGAAGTATCAATGCCTAAAAACATTAGTTGTCACCTCCGCGGTGAACACTGTGATGAGCCAACTTGTCAAGAATACCGTTAAGAAACTTGGTTGACTCGTCACTGCTGAAAGCTTTACTTAATTCCAAAGCTTCATTGATGGCCACGGCAACCGGTATCTCAGGACAAAAAAGAAGCTCATAAGCGCACAGGCGCAAGATATTCCTATCCACCGCCGCCAGGCGCTGAAGCTGCCAATTATGTAAACATTCTGCTATCGCCTGATCCAATTCTTCCAATTTGGCAATGGTACCCATCACCAAATTCCTGGCAAACTGTGTATCTTTTTGGTTTAAACCGTTTTCCTCCGCCAGGTTGGTTAAAGTAGGTTCAGGCTCGTTTTTCCCAATATCATGCTGAAATATTGTCTGAAAAGCAATTTCCCTTGCAAGTCGTCTGCTCATAAACACTCTCCCGTTAGTCGCTTTCAGGCCAAATACGCTGCAACAGCTTCTGCAGACCTTCGTGTTGATCAAAGAGACGGCCTAAATAAACACCGATAGCAATACAAGCAAAAAGGAGTAAACTTTTCCAAAAACCAAACAGCAATATGGCCAAGCCGACAATTAAACCCAGCAGGCCGCCGAGTACTTTTCCCCAGTGTTGGCCCAAAATTTGGCGCCATGCTTTTACAGACACATTTACACCTTCCTTCGGATCTCTAACGGGCAGGCTTTGTCATATCGCTGACGATATTTTCTACATAAACTTTTATTTCTGCAACCTCACACCCGGTGGAATCTTCCACATATGTTTTCACTGTCTGCTGCAGTTCTGCCGTTACTTGTGGGATATTCAAATCAGGCAAAGCTAACGCCCGTAAAAAAATAACCAGACCACCTTCTGCCTGCATAATCCGCGCTTTTACCTCACGCACTCCCTGGACGGTGCGGGAAGCCTTCAGGACTAAATTTTCCACGGCTTTAAAACTAATGCGCACTTCGCCCAAGGCACCGGACTGCGTCAGTGATTCCACAGTCTCTTCTCTGCGCAAACTGTTAAGCAGGCAATAAACTGCCAGTGCCAAAAGGATAACCGCCAGGATGACATATTCCAGGCGACCATAAACGGCATTGAAGCTTGTCCGCCAGGCAGATTGCGGGAAGAGGGACAATGCGGTTCCGCCTACTAACACAGCGGCAGCACCGAAGAAGAGGGTAAGAAGCAGCAGATAAAATCTTTCGCGAGCTTTCATCGCTATTCCAACTCCTTTTGCGCCCAAATCAAAAAGGTGATATTTTCTCTTATCCGATCAAAAACCTGGCATAAAGCCCCTGCGCCACAGGGGCTTTATGCTCCTGCTAGCGCATTTGCGATTCCTCTTCTGTTTCTTCAATTTTTTCGGAATCAAAATTAATACCCTGAACATGGACGTTTACCCGGGTAACCTCTAAACCGGTCATTGATTCAATGGCATGTTTGCAATTCTCCTGAATCCTCCAGGCCACATCCGGGATCCGTGCACCGTATTTTATCACTACATAGATATCAACGGCTGTCTGCCTATCTCCAACTTCTACTTTAATACCCTTTGCCAAATTCCGTTTACCCAGCATGTCGGCGATACCGCCGGCAATCCCGCCACTCATCCCGGCTACTCCTTCTACCTCGGAAGCAGCTAAACCGGCAATTATGGCCACAACTTCATCAGCAATTTTGATTTGCCCCAATTCGGTGGGCATCAGCTCTTCCTGAACGGACAAAGAAAACACCTCCTTATGTTAACAGCGCCTACTGTAACATACTATATTATACCAAATAACACCTACCAATACAATTACATCAATTTATCT
>JAAYSO010000115.1 GCA_012523945.1 Bacillota bacterium | reverse complement strand
GTTGCCTACCAGCCGCGGGAATAATCTTCAAAACAATCCAGGCATACCTTTTTCCCCTCAGCCAGCCTGATTTTATGTTCAGGTGCAGTTTCGCCACATTGTTCACAGATAACAGAGGCAAACAATCTGGCTCTTTCCGGCAAGGGGAATTTTGGCTTTTTAAACTCAAAAATTTCTTCCAGAGGAGCATTTAAAATATATTCCTGCCGATCCTGGCGGCTCATTTCCCTGTTCGTAGGTTTTAAAACAATTCTCACGCCCTCCCCGGTGGCCCGGTTAAAAAAGCTGTAAGCCATTTTGCCGGTATCACGGTAAATTAAATTGCCTTTACCAAAGGTACAACCCAACAAAAATTGTATGGCATCCACACCGCAGGCATCATTTTCTGTGACGCAGACAATTTCTTCATCCTGGGAAAATGTAAGTTTTAATTTTTCTTTGGCCGCTTCACTGGCCCTAAACCCGATGGCCAGCCCGGGACATTCATGTCCATGAAACGCCACTGTTTTTTCCCATAAGTTTTTATCCATCTATAATTCCTCCTTAAAGTCCGGCATTATGGTTTAAATCATCCTGTAGCTTATTTTCTATCATACCATGTCACAGCAAACAAGCAAAGATTTTATGGGTTTCTTTGCACGAAAATGAACCGGTACTTTTTCTGACAGCGGTGGTTAATTTACCGGTTGTCTGAAAAATTTTCCCCGGTTTAGGGATAACTACGGATGAAAAAGGCATGATAAAAATAACATTACTGATCAGCCAGTCTGTAAGGAGGTTTTCTCATGAATATTGTGCAAATTATGCAGCAGCGTATGAGCTTTTCCTTTGAAGTTTTTCCCCCTAAAGAACATCAGCCCCTTGATCCGCTCTTTGAAACTTTGGAGCATCTTTATCAATTCCAACCGGATTTTATCAGTTGTACCTACGGTGCCGGCGGGACCAATGCCGGGCGCAATGTGGAAATATGTAAAGCGATGAAAGAAAGCGGCAAAACTATTCCTGTGACCCATTACACCTGTATCGGTAATACAAGGGAGAAAATAAAAAAAGAACTCCAAAGCTACCTGGATATAGGTGTTGATCATATTTTAGCTCTCCGCGGTGATTTCCCTAAAGGTTGGGAAGAAACAAGGGGTGATTTTGATTACGCCAACGAATTGGTTGCATTTATTAAAACAAATTTTCCTCAATTTATAATTGCTGTGGCCGGCAACCCGGAAAAGCACCATGAATCTGTTTCTTTTGCCGACGATATAACCCACCTGCGGATGAAACAAGACGCCGGTGCCGATTTTATTATGACGCAACTCTGTTATGACGTTGAACATTATAAATGGTGGGTTGATGAGATTCGTGCCGCCGGTATTCACTTACCTATTGATGTGGGTGTGATGCCGGTACTGTCCAAAGATCCCACTATTCGTATGGCAGTCACCAACGGCAGTGCCGTACCAAGAGAACTGGCAGAGATTATTGCCCGGTACGGTGATAAACCTGAAGATTTTAAAAAAGCCGGTAAAGATTATACCGTAAAGCTTATCTTTGATTTTATTGCCGCCGGTATTGACGGGCTGCATATCTATACCCTGAACAAATGGCAAGATGTAAGTGACATTATCCTTGCCAGCGGCATCAGAAAAAAGGCTGACTCACAGTAAATAGGTCCCCGATAAAAAGCCCCGGCATGACTGCCGGGGCTTTTGTGTATTACATCATAATTACCGGTTTTATTAAATCTGCTTTTTGCCTTTGTGCCGTAAGATAGTCTGCAAACTGACTCCAGGGCTGTGCCTGTGCAGGAAAACTGGTAAAAGTCATTCTTTTCTTTAATGTGGGGTGGTCCAGAGAAACAGCATGGGCCCATAAAGCAAGCTGACGTCCCGGCCGGTTCACTGTTCTGCCGTAACGCTGATCGCCAAAGAGCGGATGTCCACAGGCGGCAAACTGGACGCGCACCTGGTGCGCCCGTCCTGTATGCAACTGCACCTGTACCAAAGAAAGATTGGCGGCAGTGGCCAGCACACGATAGGAAAGTTTAGCTTCTTTGGCCCCATTTTTTTTCTTTTCTACAACCGTAACCAAATTAGTTTTTTTGTTTTTTTGCAAATAATGTCTTAATATACCTTGTGCGGGTTTTATTTTGCCATGAACTACGGCAAGATAAACTCTGCCAAAAGTACGGTTTTGTATTTGTGCCGAAAGGCGGGCCGCCGCCTTTGAAGTTTTGGCAAAGACCATTACCCCCCCGGTAGGGCGGTCTAAACGGTGTACCAGCCCCAGGTAAACATTGCCCGGTTTTTGATACTTCACCTTCAGCTTTTGTTTTAATACCGTCAAAAGATCCGGATCACCCGTACTGTCCCCCTGGGAAAGCATATTAACAGGTTTTTCCACCACCAATAAATGGTTGTCTTCATAAAGCAGAGGTATTTTTAGCTTCATGGAGATACTCCTTCATCTAGAGGTAATGGCTTTTTGTCACTTTCTTAATTTTAACTAAAAAGAGGAAATTATTAAAGGAAACAGAATGTGATTAAAGAGGTGGTGCCATGAAAAAGCAAGCGCTATCATCCGACTCTTCTCAAGTTCAGCCTCAAAGCAATCTGGTTAAAGTTTATGCAGCGGCAGTGACTTATGCCGTCATCACAGGCTTTTCCTTTTTATTCAACAAAATAGCTTTACAGACAGCCGGCCCCATGGATATTTTAGCCCATCGTTTTACGGCTTCATTTCTGGCTATGCTGATACCGCTTCTCTTGAAAAAAACAAAGCTAAATTACAACCGGGAAAAAGTCCTTAAAATTCTGCCCCTGGCTTTATTTTATCCTCTATTGTTTTTTGGTTTTCAGACATTTGGTCTCCAGTATATTTTATCATCGGAAGCCGGAATCCTGCTGGCGGCTTCACCTATCTTCACATTAATTTTAGCTGCTTTTTTCATTAAAGAAAAAACAAATCTACGGCAAAAGCTATCAGTATTGATCTCTGTTTCAGGCGTAATTTATGTTTTAGTTATGAGCGGTTCCAATTTAAGCACAAACAGTGTAGCAGGTATTATCCTTATTATATTATCAGCTCTTTCCATTGCCGGCTATAATGTTCTCGCCAGGGTGCTTACTAAAGAGTTTACCAATTTTGATTTAAGTTTTCTGATGCTCTTCATTGGTTTTGTCGGTTTTAATTTGTTGGCCCTTGGGCAGCATATCCTGAGCGGAACGGTGCAAAATTTTTTTCTTCCCCTGCAAAACCGGAGTTTTGTGGCGGCAGTTGCCTATTTAGGCATCCTCTCCACAGTTGTTACCTCCCTGTCGACCAATTATGTGCTTTCGCAAATTAAAGCCGCCAAAATGAGTGTTTTTTCAAATCTGGGCACACTTTTGACGGTAATTGCCGGGGTGGTTTTTTTAAAAGAACAGCTTTACCCTTATCATTTTATCGGTTCTGTGCTCATCATCGCCGGAGTTTTGGGAACAAATTTTCTCGGCGAATAGCGGCCTTATCAGGCAGAACAGCAAAAAAATCACCGATGGGAGCTTACTAGCTCCGCTCGGTGATTTTCTTTTGTTTATTTAGAATTACCTACTATAAAGCTCTCCAGTTCCAGTCTCTGCCGCCTTTAAAGACGTTGGAGTTCATTTCCAGGCTGAGAAGGCGCAGTGTTGCCTCGGGGAAACGCATGAACATATTGTAGAAGAAGCTGGCCACATCATTGGTGTTTTCAAGTTCTTCATCATTGGCCAGGATATATTCCCGTGTAAAATAGACTGAACTGAGGTCAAAGGGCATACCGGGCTTCTGGTGGCCGGGGATAATTACCTGGGCATCCATTTTTTCAATATCATCTAAAGCTTTAAGCCATTCTTTGCGCTCTTCTGCAGTTACCTCACAAGTAAACGGATGGGCCTGGTTAAAGAGCACGTCACTGCCGTAGAGAGTTTTAATGGAAGGAATCCAAATCATAGTTTGGTCAACCATGTCACCCACAATGTTGGGGATAATCTCTAAACGCTCTCCTTCCAGCTCCAGGTAGAGTTGATCCAGTGCTTCAACCTGACACTCTTTTCTGCAGACGTTATGGGAACCGATGATGCTTTCCCAGTGTTCCAGTTTACCGAAGAACTGTTCGTTAATAAGCTCAGCAGTATCTTTCAGGGCCACAACTTTTGCCTCGGGGAATGCTTCGGCAATATAGCCGGTGCCAAAATAATGGTCCGGGTGGGCGTGGGTTAAAAAGATATACTTTAATTTCTTGCCTGTTTCTAAAATTTCAGCAATGACACGATACGCGTTAGATCTGGTCCACTGCGTATCAATTAATATTGCTTCCTCTTTACCCATGACAATGACGGAAGCAACCTGGAAGCCTGCTTCGTCACTAAAAAATACTTTCACAGCTAATTTGTCAGGCCCATTTCCTACAAGTCTTACTTCCATGAAGAGATCCCTCCATTTTTTATTAATAGCCGGTCTGACTTATATGTCTGTATATGTACTGATGACCAGCCAGTACATACATTTTGACGTATTATCAATTCGCAAAGCAAGGGCCTTTTTCCTTCTAAATATATAAATTTTCAGACAAATAATTTTTCTCCCCGGCAATAAACAGCATCAATTAAACTGAAATATGCTCAAGGATTAGCAGCAAAAACTTTTTTTAACCTGACAATAGACCAGGTAAGCACCATGCCATAGATAACATGTACTAAAAAAGACAATTCCGCCGCCAAAATTGAATTCGCCGGGTACAACTGACTTAAGATACGACTTAATACTACATAAAAAAGACTCCAGGTAGTGGCACCAATCACGGCACCTTTAAAAAGGAAAAAGTTATGACCAGAGTGCTCCAGAATTAAAAGTGCCACTAGACTGACAACAACACTGACAACTATGTCTATTTGCAACCCTATGGCCGTGACCCCAAAACCCCCCGCCATTACCTGCACCGGATCTAAAATAATACTTGCTGCAATGCGCACGCAGTTAAGATAATCAGGAAGGAAAAGGATAATTATATACCCTAATATATATCTGATAATTGAAGAAAATATTCCTGCCAGAGCACCAATGACAAAGAAGTCAACACGTTTTTTTTGCATAAACTCACCCCCATGAAGGTTATTATATCCATTTTCCAAAAAAAATGCCCAAAAAAGAGGTTAAACCGTTAACCGGCTTAACCTCTTTTTTGGGCCTTTTTATATTATTCTAAACCACTGTTGCACTCCACCAGGATTTTAGGATATTTACCGCTTAAATGAGCGGCATATGCCTCCTTTACCTGTGCCAGCGGGAAGACTTTTTGGATAAACGGTTTTAGCTCAAACCGCGGCAAAAGTTGCAGTGCCCGGGGGAAAGCGTAAGGAGCCACATAAAACCCGGAAATGGTTAACTCATTGAAATAGCAATACTGGTAAAGATTTAACGGCATTTCAAAATCTCCCGGATACATGGCGCCATAAAGGAGGGTGCCGCCTTTAGCCGTAATTTTAGGCAGGTTGCCGACAGCGGCGGGAGCACCGGAAGCATCAATGACTACATCATAACCAAGACCGCCTGTAATCCTCAGCGCTTCCTCCACCACATCCTGTGTGCTGGGATCAATGACATATTCAGCACCAAAGGAAAGAGCCAAATCTCTTCTATTGGCGATAGGCTCAATCATGGTCAAAGAGGTGGCACCGTACATGCGCACCGCCTGCAGAGCCAACTGGCCAATGGGACCTCCGCCGCAAATGGCAACACGGCTGCCTATTTTCGGACTGACCCTGTCCATCATGCGGGTCACAATGGCAGTGGGCTCTAACAGACAACCTTCCTTAAGACTGATATGATCCGGCAGCTTGTATACTTGCGATTCGTGCCACACAACATATTCTGCCATCCCTGGCCGGTCGTACTCATCAGTTTCCGTACAAAACTGCTGCTGCCCGTTTTGACAGTAGTAGCAAGTACCGCAGAAACGCAGAAAATTTGCTGCCACCCTGTCGCCTACTTTCAAACCTTTTTTCGTAGCTTTTTTGCCCAGCTCAACAATAACACCGGAAACCTCATGGCCTAAACCGATAGGTATTTTTTTGTCAAAAATGCCTTCCGCTACTTGCGGGTCGGAACCGCAGATGGCACAATAAGCCACCTTAATTTTTACGTCCTCATCGCCCACAGGCTGCTCCGGAAAATCCACCAATTCAATTATTCCCCGCTTCATTTCATCAGGATCTTTTAAATTACCAATCTTTGTCACTGCTGCTGCTTTCATCACAGCACCTCCAATTTTTACAAATATTAGTTCCAAATAAAGTTAAAATCACTGAAAGTACCTTGACAAAGGCAATTTCTCTTTTTTTGAGATGTTCTCTAAAGAATTAAAAAATCCTGCCAGCTACCCGGCCGCTATACCTGGCCGGTGGCTAAAAAGGCGCTTACCCTTTATTTATCAATGTTGCGTCTTTCTTGTCCTATAGGGGTTACCACCCCTTAGGCGACCGATAAAAAAGAGGCTGCTAAAAGCAGCCTTTTTTCTGTTATGACTATCCTTCAGCCATTTTCTTATAAGTTTCATATCTTTCCTTGGCTTCTTTTTCTGTTTTGGCAAAGAGTTCTTCGGCAACTTCCGGGAAAGTATTTTGTAGTGAAGTATAACGGACCTCACTGTCAATAAACTCTCTGAACTCCTTGGTAGGTTCTTTAGAATCCAAGGTAAAGGGATTCTGTCCTTCCGGTACCTGCGGGTTGAATCTGTAGAGATGCCAGTAACCTGTTTCCACAGCAAATTTCTGTTGATTCTGGCTCTTGCCCATACCGGCTTTAATACCATGGTTAATACAGGGAGCATAAGCGATAATCAGGGCAGGCCCATCATAAGCTTCTGCTTCCTGAATGGCTTTTAAGAATTGGTTCTTATCGGCACCCATTGCCACTTGTGCCACATAAACATAGCCGTATGTCATGGCAATAGCGCCCAGATCTTTTTTCTTCACTCTCTTACCGGCGGAAGCAAATTTGGCTACAGCCGCTGTGGGTGTGGCCTTTGAAGACTGACCGCCTGTATTGGAATAAACTTCTGTATCGAAAACCAAGACGTTTACGTCTTCGCCGGAAGCTAAAACATGGTCCAAACCGCCGTAACCGATGTCGTAAGCCCAGCCGTCTCCACCGAAAATCCAGACAGATCTTTTTACCAGTTTATCTTTATTATCCAGGATAAACTTAACTTTCGGATTATCGCCTTGATAGCCTTCTAAAGCGGCAATAAGCTTTTGCGAAGTCTCTTTTGAAGCTTCGCCGTCATTCATAGTGTCAATCCAGGCTTGAGCGGCGGCTTTGAGAGTGTCATCTTCAGCCATCAGTTCTTCCAGATAGTTTTTAATGGTGTTGCGGACTTTCTTCACACCTATGGCCATACCATAACCGTACTCGGCGTTATCTTCAAAGAGGGAATTAGCCCAGGCCGGTCCTTTGCCCTCGGCGTTCTTAGTATAGGGCATGGACGGTGCCGAACCGCCCCAAATGGAAGAGCAACCGGTAGCGTTGGCCACCATCATCCTGTCACCAAAGAGCTGTGTAATAACTTTGGCATAAGGTGTTTCTCCACAGCCTGCGCAAGCGCCTGAGAATTCCAGGAGGGGCTGGCAGAACTGGCTGCCCTTGACGGTTCTGGTGGGGAAGATATCTGTTCTGTAGGGAACATTGTTGACAACATAATCCCAAAGGGTAATTTCATGTTCCTGTGTGTTAAGCGGTTTCATCACCAGTGCCTTTTCTTTAGCCGGGCAAATATCTGCACAATTGCCGCAGCCGGTGCAGTCTAAAGGCGAAACCTGGATTCTGTACTGGTAATCCTGAGCACCTTTACCTACTGCTTTCTTTGCCTGGATCCCCTGCGGTGCAGCTTTTACTTCTTCATCTGTCAGCAAGAACGGTCTGATGGCAGCATGGGGGCAGACAAAAGCACACTGGTTACATTGGATACAATTTTCTACCTGCCACTCAGGCACATAGAGAGCAATTCCTCTCTTTTCATAGGCAGATGTTCCGCTGGGGAAGGTACCGTCAGCCATATCCTTGAGTACGGAAACGGGAAGATCGTCACCTTCTTGCCTATTCATGGGAATCAGCACATTCTTAATAAAGTCAGGCAATTCTTTTTCATTGGTGGCGGCAGCTTCATCAGCAGCGTCTTTCCAGCTTGCAGGCACTTTAACTTCCACTAAAGCATTCATGCCTTTATCAACGGCGTCATAGTTCATCTGTACAATATTGTCGCCTTTACTGCCGTAAGCAGTCTTAATGGCGTCTTTCAGATATTTAACGGCATCATCTATGTCAATTACATTAGCCAGCTTAAAGAAGGCTGCCTGCATAATCATGTTTGTTCTTCTGCCCAGGCCCACTTCTTCAGCAATTTTAGACGCATTTATGATATAGAATTTGATTCCATTTTCCGCGATATAGTTTTTCATGGCGGCAGGCAAATTAACATCCAGCTCTTCTTCCGACCAGTTGGTGTTAAGGAGGAAAGTTCCACCTTTTTTCAGACCCTTTAACAAATCATACTGGTACACATAGGCTTGTGTGGAGCAGGAAACAAAGTCCGCCTCATCAATTAAATAAGTGGATTTAATCGGTTTTTTCCCGAAACGTAAGTGGGAAATGGTAACGCCGCCTGATTTCTTACTGTCATAGGAGAAATAGCCCTGGGCATATAGGTCGGTGTTATCGCCAATAATTTTAATGGCACTCTTATTGGCACCAACCGTGCCGTCAGAGCCCAGACCCCAGAACTTACAGGTAATTGTGCCTTCAGGAGTGGTAACAATCTTTTCTTTTTCTTCCAAAGAAGTGAAAGTTACATCGTCAGCGATACCGATGGTGAAGCTATTTTTCGGTTCATCCTGCAGCAAGTTTTGATAAACAGCATAAATTTGGGAGGGAGTCGTGTCTTTTGAACCTAAGCCGTAGCGACCACCCACAATCACCGGGGCATCTTCCTTGTCGTAGAAGATGGTCCGTACGTCTTGGTATAAAGGTTCGCCCAATGCTCCCATTTCTTTCGTTCTGTCTAAAACAGCAATTTTCTTTACAGTTTTCGGCAGCACATCTAAGAAATATTTAGCGGAGAAGGGACGGTACAGTCTGACTTTAATGACACCGACTTTTTCCCCTTTGGCCAATAAGTAATCAACAGTTTCTTCGATCGTTTCTACTACTGAACCCATGGCGACAATGATTCTTTCTGCATCAGGAGCGCCATAGTAATCAAAGGGCTTATATTCACGACCGGTTAATGCCGAAATCTTTTTCATATAATCTGCCACCACGTCCGGAATCTGCTCATAATGCAGGTTGGCGGCTTCTCTGGATTGGAAGTAAATATCCGGATTTTGTGCAGTACCTTTAATTACAGGGTTTTCCGGATTCAAAGCTTTGTCTCTAAAACGCTGTAAAGCTTCATAATCAACTAGTTTTGCCAAATCGGCATAATCAATTTCTTCAATTTTTTGTATTTCGTGAGATGTTCTAAAACCATCAAAGAAATGTACAAAAGGTGTGTGTGACTTAATGGCTGCCAGGTGAGCTACTCCGGCCAAATCCATTACTTCCTGTACACTGTTGGAAGCAAGCATGGCAAATCCGGTCTGCCTTACTGCCATTACGTCCTGATGATCCCCAAAAATAGAAAGGGCATGACTTGCCAACGCCCTGGCGCTGACATGGAAAACCCCCGGCAACATTTCCCCGGCTATTTTGTACATATTGGGAATCATTAAAAGTAAGCCTTGCGAAGCTGTATATGTTGTCGTCAGCGCACCGGCTTGCAATGAGCCGTGTACAGCTCCGGCAGCTCCGGCTTCTGATTGCATTTCGACCACATCTACAGTTTGACCGAAAATATTTTTCTTTCCATGCGCCGCCCACTCGTCAACCATTTCCGCCATTGTCGATGACGGAGTGATGGGATAAATAGCAGCAACTTCTGTAAAAGCATAAGATATATACGCTGCCGCCGTGTTCCCGTCCATTGTTTTCATCTTTCTTGCCATTGAGCAACCTCCCTGTAAAATACAAATGATGCGGAAAACAATATTGTCACTGTCCTAAAAAATTAGAAAAATGAAAAAACAATACTATTTTCCCTGTTTTATTTTAAGAAAGACTTTATGCCAAAACCATTATACCACTTCTGTACAGGCAAGAAAACTCTTTCCCCGGATTTTGTTAAATTTTTCACTAACTCCCCCTCTCTAAACTCTCTCCTCTTGCCTTTTGACATGAGTCTTCCTTAGAATATACTTTTATTTTAGAAAACTGAGTATAGTTTTACACTGTCAATATACACCTGTTGTGGTAAAATGTCAAATTTAGAGTTTTCTTGTCTAAATAACAGACATAAAGCTGTTTTTTACTTATCTTGACAGGCCCTTAGATAGCTATTTATAGTTAAAGTAACTTGGTTGAAAAGATAGGAGTTGAGACAATGCCGTCACCGGCTACAAGCTATGAAAAGCGCCAAATGAAATATGAGCAACTGGCAGTTAAACTTAAACAAAAAATGCACCGCATAGAAAACAGGCGTTTACTGGCTGCAGCGGCAAGTATTTTTTATGCCGCCTATGCTTATTGGGCTCGTTTGTCTTTATGGCAATGGCTGCCATTACCTTTTATAATCTTTCTTTTTCTTTACCTGGTATGGGTGCACAGAAAAGTTAAAGACTACCACAATTATTTGTCAGCCCTTAAAGAGATTAATCAAAACTCTTTAAAACGTTTAGCCGGCAAATGGCATGAATTTACAGATGCCGGGGCAGATTTTCATGACGAAAAGCATGAGTATGCCCACGATTTGGATCTTTTCGGCACAGGTTCCCTTTTTCAGTGGCTTAGTACTTGCCACACCGGTTTTGGCAGAAAAGAATTAAAAAAAATCTTAACTGTTCCGCCCACACAAAGAGCGGAGATTGCAGCAAGACAGGAGGCAATTAAGGAGCTTGCCGCCAAGCGCTGGTGGCGGCAAAGATTTCAGGCGGAAGCAATGCAAATTCCGCAAAAAGCAAAAGACGTCAGCAGGCTACTGGTTTGGAGCCAGGAAACTTACGCCTTCTTTTCCCGAAAACCTGTTATTTTGGCTGTCCGGGCTTTACCGCTGGTAACGGTCTTTACTATCCTGCTGGCTTTTGGTGCCGGTATCATCCCTCCTTTCATACCACTGTTTTTAATCTTGCTGCATATTTTTTTATATATGCTGGGATTAATGCAATTAACCGCGCCGCTAAAAACCGTCTATAACTACCAGCAAGCCATCGGGGCGTATAGTAAGATGCTTTCCCGTTTTGAAAAGGCAGTTTTTACTTCCGCTTATCTGCAGCAACTCCAAAAGGGACTTTTGAACGTGGCAGGAATTCCAGCTTCCCACCAGTTACAGCAGCTACAAAAACTGGTTGATCGCATTACCAACAGGGAAAGCCAGTTTCTAGCACCCATTAATATCCTGCTACTATGGGACTATCAATGCATGGTTGATTTAGAACAGTGGAAAAAGCTTTCCGGCCGGTTTGCCAGGGGCTGGCTGGAAACACTGGGCAAGCTGGAAGCATTGTCAAGCCTGGCACTAATAAATCACGACCACCCCACTTGGGCCATCCCCCAAATTACAGCAGAAGCTTCTGTGTTCAAAGCCAGGGCACTGGCGCACCCTCTTTTAAGCGGTAAAAGAGTTGCCAATGATGTAGTAATCTGCCCTCCCACAGGTGTTCTTCTCATTACCGGCTCCAATATGTCCGGCAAAAGCACGCTGCTGCGTGCCGCCGGCATCAATCTGGTCCTGGCTTATGCCGGTGCTGCCGTTTGTGCCGCAGCTTTCAGGTGTTCACTGATGCATCTTTATACCTGTATGCGTATTAATGACAATTTGGAAAAGGGCATTTCCGGCTTTTATGCAGAATTATTGCGTATTAAAGAGATCTTAAAAGCCACGGAACAAAAGCACCAAGTATTTTTTTTACTGGATGAAATCTTTAAAGGCACCAATTCTCATGACCGCCATTTAGGGGCAAAAATTCTGATAAAAAAACTGTACAGCCAAAATGCCATTGGTATGGTCTCAACCCACGATCTTGAACTGGGTGAACTGGAAAGGGAAAGCGGCGGTAAGATTGTTAATTTCAATTTCCAAGAATATTACCAGGACAACCAAATCTTTTTTGACTATAAATTAAGACGCGGTCTTTCACAAACCCGCAATGCCCTTTATTTAATGAAAATGATCGGCATCGAAGAAAACGGTAAAAGTTAGACCTTAACAAATTATTGCATAATACATGCGCGGAAAGGAAAATCTATGTGGCATACCGAATTGATAGGACTGTAAATCACCTGTGAAGGGAAGGTTGAAAATGGAGAATTATGATGCTGTTTTAAAGTTTTTCCAAGAGGCCACAGAGCCGGTCAGGGCATCTGCAGTGGTAGAAGGGACCGGCCTTGATAAAAAAGAAGTGGACAAGGTCATGAACAAACTGAAAAAAGAAGGTAAAATTGTTTCGCCAAAACGTTGTTACTGGGAAATTAAGAAATAATTTAAGGGACGGCTCTGCGCAAAGGAGCCGTCCCTTTTCATTAAACACCCGCCAATTCCCTTGTTCTTTGTTTTGTTCTTCCCAGGCTCACATTGTCTTTTCTGCGGTCCTGTAAAGACTTGATGGGATTAGGTTTATCCTCATAGCGGTAGTCCATGCCTTTTTTGAGCTGACGCTCCGCAATGACTTTATGACTGGGAGCAGAATAAACATCCTGATTCACTGTGCCCTGGTACCAGAAGAATGTGTGGTTATCAGGCAAATCATTCACATTCCAGATCACTTCCCTGTTGCCCGTATTTTCCACGGTTTCCGCCAGAACTTTGCGCAGGTAATCTTTTGTCTCCCTGAATTTTAACAGTGTGGGGAAGTTGCCATCGCCCACCACCTGCTGCCAGTCTTTGTTTTCATGCTGGGCCAGCAAATCTTTTGCCCGGTGTAATTGTGCAATTTCCTGTTCCAGATGCAATTCCCAAATAGATTTGATGTGCGGATCTGTTTCATCCTGATAGAAAGAATAATAGAGATAGCACTCATTAAATTTATGCAAAAGCAGCATTTCCAGCCATGTACAGCTGGGATCAATCAGTGCCCCGTACTGTGTCACATGGACTTCTTCCACCATGGCAATTTCCTGATACAGTTGCCGCCCCAAATCATTATAATATGTAGGACCAATATTCATATAAAAATTCATTGTTTGCTGTTCAGCCGCGGTGATAATGAGGATATTGAGCTTGGTGCGGATATCTGCGCTTTTAAAATTAATATAGCCCCTGACGGTATCATTGGGATGGCGGTGATGGGCCACAGTGGGACGACCAGGATAGATTTCTACATATTCTTTCACCAGGTTTTGCGCAGGAATATTTTTATCCAAATCCATTAGATTGGCATAACGGTAGAGATGGTCAAAATCCTCCAGTAAAGCCAGATCCAGTGTCTCTTTCACATAAAAATCCGGTTCATTTTGCGCCAGCCAGGCAGTCAAATCCACGGCCACATGCTCATAACCGATTGTGGTTTCCAGAGGTGTTTCTCCCACCGGAGAAAGCCAGTTAATGCGCTTTTGCTGTTGCTGGTCTATGCGGCGGCTAAAAGCCAAATCACGGCGCAGCTCATTATCTGTGCAGTGACGATGAAATTGATGGGTAAAAAAGATAGATTCCACTTCAATGCCATTCATCAGGATTACGCGTACTTTCGTGTAGGGATCCGCCTGATATTTGTCGTACGCTTTAGGATAAAGTGAGTTCCAGTCTGCAATGGCTTCGCCTAAAAGTATTGGTTTTTGTTCAAAAGGGTTAAACATGCTTTAAGCTCCTTTCGTATAAAATCATTTTCATTATTCCAAGTTACGCGCAGTTTATACAGCACGGTTTACATTGATCCGGCAAAAAGCCATAAAAAAAGCTGACTAAGTTTTTTTCAAACCTAGTCAGCTTTTTATGTTCTTTTTGTATTCTAAATTATGCTCTGCATTTTTGCTTGACAAGCTCAAATTCTGCCTGAACTTCCTCGGCTTCCGGTTGTGATAAGTAAGATACAACTACAATTGCAATGCAGGAAAGAATAAATGCCGGCAGTAGTTCATAAATACCGAAAACACCGCCCATGGGCTTAAGCAGCAATTTCCAGATAAAGACCATGCAGCCACCTGTCACCATACCGGCAATGGCACCAGCTCTGGTGACTCGTTTCCAGAACAATGAAAACAGCATAATGGGTCCGAAGGTTGCGCCGAAACCGGCCCAGGCAAAGGAAACTACGGTAAAAATAACGGAATTTTCATCTAAAGCTATAATCATTGCCACCACGGCAATTACAAGCAATGTAATCCGGGAAGCAATTAAAACTTCTCTGTCTGTGGCATCTCTTTTAAAGATCCCTTGATAAATATTTTTTGACAGGGCAGATGCTGCGATTAATAAGTAGGAATCTGATGAGCTAATGGTGGCAGCAAGGATTCCTGCCATGATAATCCCGGCAATAAAAGGCATAAAGAAATTGGTGGACATGACAATAAAGATTCTCTCGGCGGCACTTTGTGTTAATAATTCCGTGGGGTAAAGCACCCGGCCGATAATACCGATAGCAACGGCTGCCGTCAGGGAGATGATCACCCAAACGGTGGCGATTCTTCTGGAGGTGGTTAATTCTTTAAAGTCTCTGATCGCCATAAACTTCAGCAGCACTTGCGGCATCCCAAAGTACCCCAGCCCCCAGGATAAAGTGGAGATGATGGTCAGCCAGCCATAACTTGCAGCAGCACCGAATAAAGCCTGGCCGCTCTCACCAATCTGCTGCACCCCGTCAACTGTTTGCGGCTGGGCAATACCGAAGAAATCAAAGAAACCTGGAATTGATTTGGCATTTTCTATAATGGCGCCGATACCTCCGGCATGGGAAATACCAAAGATCAAAACTAATGCCAGCGCAAAAAACATCACAATCCCTTGCATAAAGTCAGAGGCACTTTCCGCTAAAAAACCACCAATGAAGGTGTAAAGCACAACAAATATGGCACCGGCAATCATCATATAAACATATTTGGCATTAAATAAAGCACTGAATAATTTCCCTACCGTAACAAAACAACTGGCAGCATAAACACTAAAAAAAACAAGAATGAAAAGTGCAGCAATTGTTAAAATTACCTTTTTATTTTCCCTGAATCTGTTACTTAAAAAATCCGGAATGGTAATGGCATCACCGGCAACTTGCGTATAAACACGCAGTCTTTTAGCCACAAAGAGCCAGTTTAAATATGTACCTATGGCAAGCCCGATTGCAGTCCAGACTGCATCACTTAAACCAAACCAGTACGCCACTCCCGGCAGTCCCATTAGGAGCCAGCCGCTCATATCAGAAGCTTCCGCCGCCATGGCTGTTACCCACGGCCCCAGCGATCTGCCGCCGATCAGGTAATTATGGCTGCTTTCACTGGCCTGTTTTGCATAATACACTCCGATCACTATAACCATGGCAATATACAGTACCATGGCAATAAAAATCTGTAAACTTGCTTCCACTATCCATCCTCCCCCAAATTTTAATCTATGACCGTTAAAGTTGGTCTGTCCATCTATGTTTACAGGCCAACTTCAACAAAGTACTCCCCCTTATTGTAACGAAAACTGCCAATATTGTACATACAAAATTTTAATGATTTAATTGGATAAAGCAAAAAGTAAAAATACATCGCAAAAGCTTGACAGACCTGCCGCATTAGCGTACTATTTATCTAATACACTAATACTATGTATCGCGGAGGTGAAGCAATGGAATTTGACAGCCACCTGCCAATTTATATGCAAATTATGCATGTTATCAAAAACAGGATAGTTTCCGGTCAATTACGCGGAGGTGATAAATTGCCGTCTGTCAGAGATTTAGCGAAAGAATTTAAAGTAAATCCCAACACAATCCAAAGATGCTACCAGGAATTAGAAAGAGAAAACTTAGTCTTTACACAAAGGGGTTTAGGCACTTTTGTAACTGAAGATCTGGAAGCTATTAAAACTCTTAAAACAAAGATGGCTCACGAGCTGACGCAAAACTTTATTGAACAAATGAAAAAACTGGGTTTTGCCCCCCAAGAAATAATTAAAATTATTTCCGACCGGATTAACAGGAGGCATGATGATGAATAAAATCGTAGAGATTAAAAACCTGACAAAAAAATATTTTACCAAAAAAGCTTTAGACAATCTTAGTTTAGAAATAGATGCGGGAAAAATCGTTGGTATTTTGGGGCCCAACGGCAGCGGCAAAACAACTCTTATCAAGATTTTGACCGGCTTGTTGCGGCAAACAGAAGGAGAAGTCTTCATTGATAAACACAAAGTGGGTGTTTATACAAAATCTATCGTTTCCTACCTGCCGGATCGCAATTTCCTCTATAAATGGATGAGAATTGAAGATGCCGGGCAATTATTCAAAGATTTTTATCCTGATTTTGATGAGCAAAAATTTGCCGAGCTTTTGGCCTTTATGAAACTGGAAAAGAATATGAAAATAGACACTCTCTCCAAGGGCATGATGGAAAAACTAAATTTATCTCTGGTTCTGGCTCGCAACGCAAAACTTTATATTTTAGATGAACCTATCGCCGGTGTCGATCCGGTGGCAAGGGATCAGATTTTGGATGCCATTATCAACAACTATCATGAAAACAGTTCCATGCTCATTACAACCCATTTAGTCAGAGATATGGAAAACATTCTGGAAGAAGTCGTCTTTTTAAAAGAAGGAAAGATTGTTCTCACCGGCGACACCGAGACTCTGCGCGCCGAAAAAGGCAAGCAAATTGATGATATCTATAAAGAAGTTTTTGCTTCAGAGGAGGAATAAGAAGTGCTTAAATTTATGAAATATGAAATCCGGGGAACATACAGGTTTATTCTGGGGGTTTTAGTGCTGGCATTTATTTTAATTGCCGGTATCTACAACTATGCAACCAGGGGAAATTCGGCAGGCGGTAATATTCTTGTTGTGCTTTCAGTCTTATTACTCTTCGGTATCGCCCTGGTAACTTTTCTCCATATTGTAGGTTCTTTTCGCAGGGAGCTATATGAAGATACAGGCTATCTTACTTTTACCCTTCCCCTTACAGGCAATGAAATTGTTGCCTCCAAGCTTATTGTTGCCTTGCTCTGGTTTTTTCTCCTGGGACTTATGCTTGCCCTTTATAACCTCTTAATGCTGCGTATTTTTGCCCGCATTGACATTAACATTATTGAATGGCTCCAAACTTTAGCACAATTTATTACCACCAGGCAAGCGGTAACCTTGGTAATCGGCGCAGTAATTGACGGTGTCAGCTTGCTCCTGCTTATTTACTTTTCCATGACTTTAAGCCGGGTTACTTTTCGCAATAAAAAAATCGGCGGTTTCTGGTTTATAATCTTTTTAGTTTTAAGCGCATTGTTAAGCTACGGGCAATTCAAAGTAACCTCCTTCTTGCCTTATTACCTGGATCTTGCCACTTTAAAAATCGGCACTTTGGAGTCAATGGATATTTTCCACCTGACAATTAGACAAGGTCTCATCTCCTTCACTACTTCCCAATACATTAATTTGGCTGCTTTAGTTTATCAAATTGTCACCATGATGGCTTTATTCTTTGGCACAGGGCATTTAATTGAAAACAAAATTGACCTGTAACCTATAGAGCAACACCATTCCAACTAAATATAAAACCGGGTGGCGGCAAACCACCCGGTTTTTTTCTAAAGTGATAAGCAAAATCCCT
>JAAYSO010000114.1 GCA_012523945.1 Bacillota bacterium | reverse complement strand
TAGGCAGCATGGCAAGCCCAAGGTAGCGTTGAACTGCTTCTGAAGCGCCGGATAATTTTGCGCCCACATAGCAACCGCCGATTTTCCCTATTCCCCTGGCCACTATATATACAAGTGCAGCAACCCAGCTGGCAGCCAGCACATCTAAACGCAAACTGGTACCGGCCAGGGTAAAGAAAACCACAAAAATTGGGAAATCTACTTCGTCTATCACGGAAAGTGCCTGTGGATCCAGGGAAAGATTCGTATAAATAAATCCTGTTGTCATATTGACAAGCAAGGGCGATAAGTCCAAAAGAGCAGCAATACCGCTGTTTAATAAGGCCAGACCGACAATGACGGCAAGCTTGTGTTGCTTATCATGGAGCTGTCGTAAAACATAAATCATCACCAGACCGACAATAAACCCAACACCTATAGAGCCAACAAGCTCAATAGCCGGAGCCGTAAACATCTTTAGGCCTGAAGTTAAAGTGCCGTCGAGAAGCATACGACTGATAGCGGCAATAATGCCGAAAATTATAATACAGGCAGCATCGTCCAAAGCCACAACCCCGAGCAAAGTGGTGGTAAAGGGACCTTTAGCCCGGTATTCACGGATTATTGCCACCGATGCTGCCGGTGCCGTGGCTGTGGCCATAGCAGAAAGCAAGAGAGAAATGGGCAGAGATAATTTAAGCAAAATAAAAGTTGCCACAAAGACAACCAGAAAAACCCCGATGACCTGTATAATGGTAGTGCCAAGTATTACTTTTCCTAAATGTTTAATTCTCCTTATTTCCAATTCTCCGCCGATGACTATGGCTATTAACCCTAAACCTAAAACTTTTATTAATTCAAATTCTGCAACTAATTTTTCCGGTATCAGGTGCAGTAAAGAGGGACCGATAATTAATCCCATGACTACATAGCCGGCTACCATGGGTAATTTAACTTTTCTGGCCAGCAGTCCGCCCAGATAACCTAATAACAGCAGTGCAGCCAAACCAAGTGCCTGATTATAAATTGTTAACAATTTCCCTGCTCCTCCTATTGCCAGATATTAATTTTTCACTTGTTAATCAATAAGTTTTTACAGAAGGGGCTCCATTAATCCGTTAACTGAAGTTACCGGCACAGTAAAATAAATGCCGGCGTTAGGTTTTGATACATCGCCTATTACCTCATCAATGACTTTGATGGCTTTTTTACGTTCTTCT
The DNA here is from genome assembly GCA_012523945.1 of Bacillota bacterium. GTDB lineage: Bacteria > Bacillota > Dethiobacteria > Dethiobacterales > Dethiobacteraceae > JAAYSO01. Next base: position 386 of record JAAYSO010000114.1, on the reverse strand, counting down.
TCTGAACGCACCACTGTGAAAACAGTGACATTGTGAGGACGACAACCCTGAATTAACTGGCGTATCCCACCGAAAAAAGGGGCCGTGTCGCAGAGTTCCCTGCCCATGCCTGTGGATTCCAAAACGGTGGCACCACTAATTCCTTCATGTAAAAAACCTTCAAGAATTTCTTCCAATCGTTCCGGCTGATTCAAAACTAAAACCAGCAATTCCATGATTTTACCCCCTGAAATTATGATTAAATTATTGGCCACATAGCTAATTGTATCTTTCTCCTTCCTTGCCGTCAAGAAAACGGCAATATCAGGGTAATACCCCAAATTTAGGAAGTAGATGAAAAGAAAAAAAGCAGTGAACTTCAATTCACTGCCATAGGCTTATACTAT